>CAUJIY010000095.1 GCA_963205295.1 Pseudomonadota bacterium | reverse complement strand
CGAGACGAGCGGCCGCTCGATGGCGCGCATGCGCAAGCTGCAGCCGCGCCTGCAGGCGCTGCAGGAGCGCTACAAGGACGACCGGCAGAAGCTCAGCGAAGCGCTGATGGAGATGTACAAGCGCGAGAAGATCAATCCGGCGGCCGGCTGCCTGCCGATGCTGATCCAGATCCCGTTCTTCATCGCCTATTACTGGGTGCTGCTGGAAAGCGTCGAGATGCGCCAGGCACCGTTCATGCTCTGGATCACGGATCTCTCCACCCGCGATCCGTATTTCATCCTGCCGCTGCTCATGGCCGCTGCGATGTGGTTCCAGACCTCGCTCAGCCCGGCACCGCCCGATCCGCTGCAGGCGAAGATCATGAAGTGGATGCCGATGGTCTTCGCCGGCATGTTCGCCTTCTTCCCCGCCGGCCTGGTGCTGTACTGGCTCACCAACTCGGTGCTGTCCATCGCGCAGCAGTGGAACATCAACCGCAAACTCGCGGTCGAGTAGGGCGCCGCGCCGCGGTGCCCGCCGCCGGCCATGCCCGGTCCTGAACAGCCGCCGGCCACCGACACCATCGTGGCCTGTGCCACGCCAGCCGGCCGCGGCGGCGTGGCCGTGGTGCGGATCTCCGGGCCGGCCGTGCCGGACCTCGCCATCGCGCTGACGGGAGCGCTGCCCGCCCCGCGCCACGCCACGCTCGCCGGGTTCCTGGACGCTGCCGGCGAGGCCCTCGACCTCGGCCTTGCGCTCTATTTTCCCGCGCCGCATTCCTACACCGGCGAGCATGTCCTCGAGCTGCACGCCCACGGCGGGCCGGTGCTGGTCGATGCGCTCATCGAGCGCATCGTCGACCTCGGTGCCCGGCCCGCGCGGCCGGGCGAGTTCACCGAGCGCGCCTTCCTCAACGACAAGCTCGACCTCGCCCAGGCCGAGGCCATCGCCGACCTCATCGACGCCGGCTCCCGCGCGGCGGCGCGCGCCGCGGGGCGGTCGCTGCGCGGCGACTTCTCCGCCGCCGTGCTGGCGCTGAACGAGCAGGTCACCGCGCTGCGCACTTGGGTGGAGGCCGCCATCGACTTCCCCGACGAGGACATCGACTTCCTCGATGCCGACGAGCTGCGCACGCGGTTGGCCGAGGTCGCGGCGAGCTTCGATGCCCTGCAGGCCACCGCCCGCCAGGGCTGCCTGCTGCGCGACGGGCTCCAGGTCGTCATCGCCGGGCGGCCCAACGCCGGCAAGTCGAGCCTCCTCAACGCGCTCGCCGGCTACGACGCTGCGATCGTGACTGCGGTGCCCGGCACCACCCGCGACGTGCTGCGCGAGCAGCTCGACATCGACGGTCTGCCAATCCACGTGCTCGACACCGCTGGCCTGCGCGACAGCGCTGACCCGGTCGAACGCGAAGGCGTGCGCCGCGCACGCGCCGCACTCGCCACCGCCGACCATGCGCTGGTCGTCGTCGACGCGAGCCAGCCGGATCCCGCCGCCCTCGCGGCAGACCTGGCCGCGACCCTGGCCGAGCTGCCGGCTGGCCTCGCGTACACGCTGGTGCGAAACAAGGTCGACCTGACCGGTGAAGCACCCGGCGCGACCGCCGGCGATCCGGCGGCGGTCAACATCGTCGCCACCACCGGCGCCGGCCTGCCGGCGCTGCGATCACGGCTGCGCGAGGTCGCCGGCTACCAGCCCGGCGGTGAGGGCACCGTCACCGCAAGGCGCCGGCATCTCGACGCCATCGTGCGCGCCCGCGCCCATTTCGACGCCGCCGTCGCCCTGCTTGAGGAACGCCAGGCCGGCGAGCTCATGGCCGAGGAACTGCTGCAGGTGCAGAACGCACTCGCGGAGATCACCGGCGAGTTCGGCAGCGACGACCTGCTGGGACGGATCTTCGCGGGGTTCTGCATCGGGAAGTAGGGGTTTTCGATCAGGCCGCTGCCCATTCCCCTGACAGCAGGGCTGCCTGTTCGAGCACGGTCTCGGTCGCCTTCTCCTGCTTGTCTGGCGGATAGCCGTGCCTGCGCAGGATGCGCTTGACCAGCACGCGAAGCTGCGCGCGCACGTTCTCGCGCAAGCGCTGCGCCAAGACCACCTGCCCGTAGTCCTCACGTTCGGCCGCCGGTTCGTCGGGGGCGATCTCGGCGCCGTTGCGGACCCGCCAGCCGGCACGTTCAAGCCACGTCAGCGCGGCCTCTTCGACGACCGATTCGGTGAAGGCGGTCACGTCGTCGTCTCCGCGAGCATGTTCATCACCAGCCGGATCATTACCTCCTTGTCCTTCGGGGCCGATTCGGCGACTAGCAACGCAAGCGCGGCCAGTCCGACATCGTTGATCACCGCCTCGCCGTGGCGCACCAGCCGCGCGTTGCGATGCAGGAACTCCACGAACAGGAACGAGCCGATGCGCTTGTTGCCGTCGGCGAAGGGATGGTTCTTGATGACGAAGTACAGCAGGTGCGCAGCCTTCGATTCGACTGTCGGGTACGCCGGTCCGCCGAACACGCTCTGGTCGAGATTGCCGAGCAGCGCGGCCAGCCCATCCTCACGCTCGCGGCCGAGCAGATCGGTGGCCTCGCCGCGCGCCATCAGATCCCGCTTCAGACGTGCAATGGCCGAGCGCGCTTCGGTGACTGGCGGCAGCACACCTCCGGTGATGCCCTTCGGTTCGACCAGCAGGCCCTCGTCATAGCGCTGCAGAAGCAGGAAGGTCTGCGTGTAGCGGGCAATGACATCGACCAGTCCGCGCCCCTGGTCCGTGCTCAGCGTTTCTCCGGCGGCCGCCTTGCGCACCAGCGCGAGCGCGGCTTCGAGCTCGCGCGCGTTGTGCTCGAAGCGCTGCTGGTTGAGGGTGTAGCCGCGCACCAGGTGGTCGCGCAGCGTTTGCGTGACCCATTGGCGAAAACGCACGCCACGGCGCGAGTTGACCCGGTAGCCCACCGAGATGATCGCATCCAGGTTGTAGTGCTTCAGCTGACGCTTCACCTGCCGCTTGCCCCCGAGGCGAACTGCTAAGAAATCCTTAGCAGTTGCCGACTCCTCCAGTTCGCCGTTGGCATAGATGCTCTTCAGGTGCATCAGCACGTTTTCCGGCGTCGTGTCGAACAGCTCCGACATCTGCCGCTGCGTCAGCCAGACCGTATCGCGGTCGAGCTTGACCTCTACCCGCACGCCGCCGTCGGGCGCTTCGTAGACGAGGACTTCGCCACCGGGAACCGCCGGTGTTGTCACACGGTCCTCCCGATGAATCTCCCTGTACCGGCCATCGACAGATCAACGGAGAAAAGTCTGGGCGGCAGAACGCTGCAAAGGCGGCGGGCAAGAATCGTCTCGTCGAAGGCCGTGTCTTCGACGGTGGATTCGGTGAAGCTGCTC
>CAUJIY010000094.1 GCA_963205295.1 Pseudomonadota bacterium | reverse complement strand
GCCGCTCCCACAGCTCCATGCGGCGGTTCTGGCGCTGTGGGAGCGGCGCCAGCCGCGACTCCCCCCGCCCCGCTACACTACCTGCCCGATCTCCCCGTCGCAGGACCGCCCGAGCCCGTGCCGCGCCCGACCGACATCCGCGAAGAGCTTTCCGACCTGCGCCACCGCGGGCTCTACCGCCAGCGGCGCATCGTCGATGGGCCGCAGGGGCGCGAGGTCGAGATCGACGGGCGCCGGCTGCTCAATTTCTGCAGCAACGATTACCTCGGCCTCGCCGCCGACCCGCGGCTCGCCGAGGCCATGCAGGCTGCGGTACGCCGCTGGGGCGTTGGTACCGGAGCCTCGCATCTGGTCTGCGGTCACACCCGCGCCCACCACGAACTCGAGGAGGCGCTGGCGGCATTCACGGGCCGGCCGCACGCACTCGTCTTTTCGAGCGGCTACGCCGCCAACCTCGGCGCCCTGGGTGCGCTCCTCGGACCGGGCGATCTCGTGCTCGAAGACCGCCTCAACCACGCTTCGCTCCTCGACGGCGGCCTGCTGGCCCGCGCCCGTTTCGGGCGTTACCGGCACGTCGACCTGGAGGACCTTGCGGCGAAGCTGGCCGCAGCACCCGCGACGGGGCGGACCCTGGTCGTGAGCGATGGCACCTTCAGCATGGACGGCGATCGTTGTCCGCTGCCTGGCCTGGTGCAGGCGGCCGGCAGGCACGGTGCGCGCGTGATGATCGACGATGCTCACGGCTTCGGCGTGCACGGCCGCGGCGGGCGCGGGCTGGTGGACCCGACCGTGTTCACCACCGATGACGTCGCGGTGCTGGTCGGTACCTTCGGCAAGGCGTTCGGCACGGCGGGCGCCTTCGTGGCCGGCGAGGCGGACCTGGTCGAGATCATGATCCAGCGCGCGCGTACCTATATCTATACGACGGCCATGCCGGCCGCGCTGGCGGTGACGACACTCGCGAGCCTGCGTCTCGTCGAGGCCGAGCAGTGGCGCCGCGACGCGCTCGCCGCGCGGGTGGCGCAGTTCCGTGCCGGCGCTACGGACCTGGGCCTGGAGCTGGCCGCGTCGGAATCGCCGATCCAGCCGCTGATCGCCGGCGACCCGGCCCGCGCGCTGGCGCTGAGCGCAGCGCTGGAGGCACGCGGGTTGTGGGTGGCCGCGATCCGCCCGCCGACGGTGCCGCCGGGTAGCGCGCGGCTGCGCGTGACGTTGAGCGCGGCACATCGTCCCGACGATGTCGATCGCCTGCTGGAGGCGCTTGATGCGGGGCTGCGCGCGTCAGGGGCGGGCTGAGCGATGGCGGCGTATTTCGTCACCGGCACCGATACCGGCGTGGGCAAGACGCTGGTCACCGCCGGACTCCTGCGGGTCGCCGCGGCGCGCGGGCTGTACGGCATCGGCCTGAAGCCGGTCGCGGCCGGGAGCGCGTTGCTGGCAGGCGCGTGGGTGAACGAGGACGCCCTGCTGCTGCAGCGTGCGGCAACCGTGCCGCTCGCCTATGCGGACGTCAATCCGCTGCTTCTGCGCAGCGCCATCGCTCCGCATCTGGCCGCCGCGGAGGAGGGCGTGCGGCCCGATGTCCAGGCGCTCGCCACCCACTGCCGCGCGCAGGCGCGCCGGGCGCACGACCTGCTGCTGGCGGAAGGTGCCGGCGGCTGGCTGGTGCCACTCGATACCGATGCCAGCATGGCCGATCTCGCCGTCGCCCTTGGCTGGCCGGTCATCATGGTGGTCGGGATGCGTCTCGGTTGCCTCAACCACGCCCTGCTTACCGCCGCGGCGATTCGTGCGGCGGGCCTCACGCTCGCCGGCTGGGTGGCCAATAGCCCGGCACCGGAAATGTCACGGCTCAACGCCAATGTGGCGACCCTCGAAGCCAGGCTCGCGGCACCGCGGCTCGGTACGGTGCCCTGGCTCGGTGCCGATGCGGCAGCCGAGGCGGTGGCAGCCTGTCTCGACCTCGGCGGCCTGCGGCTCGGGAGCGACTGATGCTCGAATTCGACCGCCGCCATCTCTGGCACCCGTATACGTCGGCCGTGGATCCGCTGCCCGCGTATCCGGTGGTCTCGGCTGCGGGTTGCCGCATCCGGCTCGCCGACGGCCGCGAGCTCGTCGACGGCATGTCATCGTGGTGGTGCGCGATCCACGGCTACAACCATCCGGCACTGAACCACGCCGTGACGACGCAGCTCGGGCAGATGGCGCATGTCATGTTCGGCGGCTTCACGCATGAACCAGCGGTCGGTCTCGCCCGGCGCCTGCTCGCCATCACGCCCGGTGAGTTGCAGCGTGTGTTCTTCTGCGACTCGGGCTCGGTGGCCGTCGAGGTTGCGATCAAGATGGCGCTGCAGTACCAGGCGGCGACCGGCCGTCCCGGCCGCCGCCGGCTGCTCACGCTGCGCGGCGGTTATCACGGCGACACCTTCGGGGCGATGGCCGTATGCGACCCGGTGAATGGCATGCACGAGCACTTCGCCGGCGTGCTGGCACAGCACCTGTTTGCACCGCGGCCCCGCAGCCGCTTCGGCGCGGCGCTCGGGAGCGGTGACATCGGGTCGTTCGAGGCGCTGATCGGGGCGCATGCCGGCGAACTGGCCGCCGTCATCCTCGAGCCGATCGTGCAGGGCGCCGGGGGCATGTGGTTCTACTCGGCCGACTACCTGCGTGCCGTCGCTGCGCTCTGCCGGCGCCACGACGTGCTGCTCATCGCCGACGAGATCGCCACCGGCTTCGGCCGCACCGGGCGGCTGTTCGCCTGCGAGCACGCCGGCGTGGCGCCCGACATCCTCTGCGTCGGCAAGGCGCTCACCGGCGGCTATCTGTCGCTGGCCGCGACACTCGCCACCGACCAGGTGGCGGAGGGCATATCCGCCGCTGGCGGGGTCCTCATGCACGGCCCGACCTTCATGGCCAATCCGCTCGCCACGGCCGTCGCCTGTCGCAGCATCGACCTGCTGCTCGAGGGTCCGTGGCGCGAGCGCGTGGCGGGGCTCGAGGCCGGCCTGGCTGCGGGCCTCGCGCCATTCGCAGCCCATCCGGCCGTGGCTGACGTGCGCGTGCTCGGCGCGATCGGCGTGGTCGAGACGCACCAGCCGGTGCCCGTCGCCGGGCTACAACGCCGCTTCGTCGACGCCGGTGCCTGGATCCGTCCATTCGGGCGGCTCATCTATCTGATGCCGCCGTACGTGATCGAGCCCGCGGAACTCGCAGTGCTCACGGCAGCGATCGGCCGCGGCCTCGATCTCCTCGGCTGACCTCCAGGTCAGCACCGAACAGCCGCGGTCGTGATGTACAATCCCCCACGCCGGGTGCGAGCCCGGTACAGACACTCCCGGACGCCAACACGGAAGTCGCCCTGTACATGAAGACCAGCAGCCAGAGGATCCTGACGACGCATGTCGGCAGCCTGCCGCGCACGCAGGCGGTCACCGACGTCGTCTTTGCCCGCGAAGCGGGTGAGCCGATCGATGCCGCCCACGCCGAGGCGGTCATCGCCGCCGGTGTCGCCGATGTCGTACGCCGGCAGGTCGATATCGGCATCGACGTCGTCAGCGACGGCGAACTGGGCAAGGTCAGCTACTCGACCTACATCAAGGACCGCCTCACCGGCCTCGGCGGGGAGTCCACGCGCGAGCCCGCGCAGGACATGCTCGATTTTCCGGGCACGCTCGCCCGGCGCGAGGCTGCCGGCACGCGCTCGGCGGTGCGCCCGCCGCGCTGCATCGGCGAGATCCGCGTCAAGGACCTCGGCCCGCTGCAGGCCGACATCGCCGCCTTCCGGGCCGCAATCGCGCGTACGCCACCGGTGGAAGCGTTCATGAACTCCGCCTCGCCCGGCGTCATCGCGTTGTTCCAGCCGAACGACTATTACCCGGGGCACGAGGCGTACCTCGACGCGCTGGCGGAGGCCATGCGCGTGGAATACGAAGGCATCGTCGCCGCCGGCTTCCTGCTGCAGATCGACTCGCCCGACATCGGCATGGGCCGGCACACCATCTTTCGTCACCAGACGGATGAGGAATACGTCCGCCTCGCCAATCTGCACGTCGAGGTACTGAACCACGCGCTGCGCAACATCCCGCCAGAGCGGATGCGCCTGCACGTGTGCTGGGGCAACTATGAAGGGCCGCATCACCGGGATGCGCCGATGGACGTGGTGTTGCCGATCGCCCTGCGGGCCAGGCCGCAGGCGCTGCTGTTCGAGTCAGCCAATCCGCGGCACGCGCACGAGTGGACGGTGTTCCGCGACACGCAGCTGCCGGCCGACAAGATCCTGGTGCCGGGCGTGATCGACTCGACCACCAACTTCATCGAGCATCCGCTGCTGGTGGCCGAGCGCATCGGCCGTTTCGTCGACATCGTCGGCCGCGAGCGCGTGATTGCGGGTACCGACTGCGGTTTCGCCACCTTCGCCGGCCACGGCGCGGTGGACGGCGAGGTGGCCTTCGCGAAGCTCGGCGCGCTCGTCGAGGGAGCGCAGATCGCGAGCCGCAGGCTGGCCGCCTGAGCGGCCATGTCGTGTGCACGGGGGTGCGCCCGACCCGACCCAACGCAGGGGTGGACTGGTCAAGCAGGGGGATTGGCAGGATGACAATCGGTCAGGTGTGCCGCGGGCGCCCCGGAATCGCTGTGCTGGGCATGGCTGGCCTGCTGGCGACTGCCGGCATGACGCCGGCCGTTGCGCAGGAACTCGGGGAGATCGTCGTCACGGCGCGACGCGTCGAAGAGAAACTGAAGGAGGTGCCGCTCGCCATCACGGCATTCGACTCGGCGGCAATCGAGTCGGCGGCGATCTCCAACCTGCACGACGTCGCGGCGCTGACGCCGGGTCTGTCGTTTTTCAATCCCTTCGGCGAGAACCTGCCGGTACCGGTGATCCGTGGCGTGGTGCCACAGGACATCTTCGGCGACAACTCGGCGGCGATCTTCGTCGACGGCGTCTATGTCTCCGGGCGCGAGGGCCTGAATTTCAGCCAGCTCGACGTCGAGCGCATCGAGGTGCTGAAAGGGCCGCAGAGCGCCATGTACGGGCGCAATGCCTTCAGCGGCGCCATCAACTATGTCACCAAGCCGCCGGGCGACGTGTTCGAGTCGCGCGCCGAGGTCGAGGCCGGCAGCAGTGGCAAGCAGCGTGTGCTCGGCATGGTGAGCGGCCCGCTGCCCTATGTCGACGGGCTCAGCGGGCGGCTCTCCGCCCTCTACGACGAGTGGGATGGTTCCTACACCAACACGCTCGCCCCGGAGAACGACATCGGCGGTTACCGCTTCCGCAGCGTGCAGGGCAAGCTGCGCTGGCAGCCGGGCGACGATCTGGACATCAACTTCGGGCTCTATCTCTCGAACGACGAGATCGACGAGGCGGCTATGGCCGGCATGCCGGCCAATTGCGAGGACCAGGTCGAACAGACCACCAAGGATGCCAGCGAGGGGCCGCTGCCGCGCCTGCAGGACTACTGTGGCGAGTTCCCGAAGCTCGAAGGGATTCCCGACGCGCTCTACCGCGACGCCTTCCCGAACATGGTGATCAATCCGGATTCCGTGACGCGCGACGGCATGCCGAAGATGGCCGGCGCACTCGGCGAGGACCGCAACCTCGTGCGCAGCAACCTGCATGTCGCCTGGAATCTCGACATCGGCACGTTCACGTCCCTCACCGGTTACTCGAACACCCGCCAGGACACGCTCTCGGACTTCAGCCGTAGCCGCGGCGACTCGGTGCCGCTGGTCTACTGCCCCACGGCCACCACGGCGGGCGGGTTGCCAACGTGCCTGCCGCCCTACGACTGGGCGCGGGCCCCGATGGGTTTCATCGACGACGAGGACGGCACGACGACGGAGGAGTGGAGCCAGGAAATCCGCTTCACGAGCCCGGTCGAGGCACGTCTGCGCTACTCGGTCGGTTTCTATTACTACAATGTCGAACGGGTCGATTACTTCGGCGAACTGGTGGCGGCGACCGAGTTGCCGGTGTCGATCTTCGACGTCGGCATCGGACCGGTCGCCTATCCGACCTCGCTTGCCATCGGTTCCTACATTTTCGGCCCCTCGCTCATGGGTGGCGGCCCGCTCGATCCGCTGCACCGTCCCGAGGCCGGGAAGGACACCGAGTCCTGGTCGGTGTTCGGATCGGCCGACTTCGACCTGACGGACCGGGTGCAGTTGCGGGCGGAGCTGCGCTTCTCGACCGAGCACCAGGAGAGCTTCGCCTGGGATTACACGCGCTGCGGGGACAACGTCGACGTCTATCCGTTCAACGATCCGCCGGTCGACGAGTGCGGTGACGATTACTACGACCTGCGCGTCCTGCCGGCGAGCAGTACCGATTCGGGCTCCACGCGCTTCAACACCGTGACCGGCCGGCTCGGCGCGAAATACCTGTTCGCGAGTGGCTGGATGGCCTACGGCTCCATCGCCCGGGGCGAGAAGCCGGGCGGCCTGCAGATGGTGCGCGTCGATCTCGCCGAGTCGACCGGCCTCGGCTCTGAGCTCATCAACCAGCCTTTCGATCCCGAGACGCTGATGTCGTACGAGATCGGCCTGAAGGGCTACACCTCGGACCGCCGCCTCGGTGTCGATCTGGCTGCCTTCTACAGCGACTGGGGTGACATGGTCCTGCGCCAGCTCACCGACCTGTCACCAACCACGGGCCTGCGCCTGGATCAACCCATCGGCCTGAACTACAACGCCGGCGATGCGCGTGTGTGGGGCTGGGAAATGCAGGCCGACATCGGCTTCACGGAGAACCTCACCGGCCGCATGACCGTTGCCTACACCGATTCGACGATGAAGAACGCCCGCCTCGACACGATCTCGTTGTACCCGAGCTTCTACACCACCGAACCGAGCTGTGCGCCTGCCGCGATCCAGGCGCTCGCCGATCCGGACCCGTCCACCGACGACAACGAGGCGCAGCTCTCCAAGGCGACCCAGTGCCGCAACCTGTCCGGCGATGTGTCGGGCAACACGCAGATGCGTCAGCCGGAGTGGACCGCCAGCGCTTCGCTGACTTACCGCCGCGAGCTGGGCGGCGACTGGGACTGGTTCGTGCGTGGCGACGCCAACTATCTCGGCAAGATCTACGCCAGCAACGACAACCAGTCGTGGCTGCCGGCGCGTTCCAACGTGAATCTGCGCCTCGGCGTCGACTCGCCCGCCTGGTCGGTGGAGTTCTGGGTGCGCAACCTGCTCGAGAACCGCAGCCCGACCGCGGCCTATCGCGACATCTTCTGGGCCAACGACAGCGACCTGCAGGGCCGGGAGAGTCCGGCGACGATCCGCGAGATGTCGACCTTCGACGACTTCCCGCCGTTCCGCCTCGCGGTGAGCTATCCGAGCCTGCGCGAGTACGGACTCGTCGCCAAGTATCGCTTCGGCGGCGCCCGGCACTAGGACACAGCGCCGCGGCCGGGGCGGCTGGTTCAGAGAATCGTCTTGCTGGCGGCGTTCGACGGCGCGCTCTCGAGCCCGCCGGCGTCCACGGCGGTCACCGCGAAGTACCACTTGCCCGGGACGAGCCCCCCGATCACGATGCTGGTGGTGCCGGCGCCATCCACGCGCAACAACCGGTCCATGCCGGCAGCGTTCGTGCCGTAGCGAATGCGGTAGCCGGCGAGGTTGGTGAGGGCCGAGCCGTCCACGCGCTGCAGCGGCGGCAGCCAGGAGACGGTGGCCGAGCCGTTCGTGACCTGGGCAACCTCGATCGCGAACGCATTCAGCGAGGCATAGTCCTGGCCGTCGCTCGCGGTGATGACGATGCCCTCCACCAGGCCGACGTCACCGGCACCGGGCACACCACTCAGCCGGCCGCTCGCCGGGTCGAGAGCGGTCCAGGCGGGCGCTCCCATGACGCTGAAGGCGAGTGGATCGCCATCCGGGTCGGAAGCCGACGGGGTGAAATCGTAACGCTCGCCAACCAGCACGCGGGTCGGCGCGGTGCCGCCGATGACCGGCGCGCGGTTCACGGGTTCGGGGTCGACCACCGGTGGCGGGGGTGCAGTCGCTGGCGTGCGGGTGACCAACAGGGTGTCTGCGGTGCTGTTGCCGGCACGATCGTACGCGGTCACGACGATGCGGTTCTCGCCGGCGACGAGCGCGATCGGTGGGGTGCTCCAGCTGCGCGTTCCGACAGCCGCACCGCTGCCGCCTGCGGTGTTGCGCCACGTGACCCGCGCGAGGCGGCGGTCGTCGGACGCCCGGCCCGCGAGGGTGACCTGCGCTTCGCTGGTCGCCAGGGTTGGTTCGGTGAGTGGCGCGGTGATCCGGATCTTTGGCGGTGTCACGTCCGGCGCGTGCCGTGCGCCGCTGGCCGCTTCTGCCCCGTCGGCTGCGAGCAGCAGCCCGAGAACGATCATCGATGCGCGAACCCGCGGCCACGCCGACAGGCTCACTGGCAACCCCGCTGTCATAGGAAATCTCCCTGTAGACCGGTAGCTTTGCGCCCCCACCTTTCGATGGGTTTGCCCTGAGCAGTGCGGCGCCATGCTCGGGCGCGGCGCCGGGAGCGTCAACGCGAGTTGCGTGAACTGCGGATCCGGTCGGGGATTACGTCGCGCGAGCGCGCGTGCCGGATTACGTCAACAGCCGCCCGGACGGCGCTGCCTTACTCGTAGCGCAGTGCTGCGATCGGATCCATGCGCGCGGCCTTGCGCGCCGGCCACAGGCCGAAGAACAGCCCTACGGCGGCACTGAAGCCGAAGGCCATGCCGATTGATCCGATGGATACCGTGGCCTGCCAGCCGGCGATCGCCGTCAGCAGCTTCGCCACACCCAGGCCGAGCAGCACACCGAGCGCTCCGCCGAACAGGCACAGCATCATGGCTTCGATGACGAACTGCGTGAGGATGCTGCGGCGAGTGGCGCCGAGCGCCATGCGGATGCCGATCTCGCGCGTGCGCTCGGTGACCGACACCAGCATGATATTCATGATGCCGATGCCGCCGACCACCAGGCTCACGCTGGCGATGCTTGCCAGCAGGTAGGCGAAGATGTTGGCTGCAGTCTGCTGGAAGTCGAGGAACTGGCGTGGGTCCTGGATGCTGAAGTCGTTGTCCTGCCCGGGCAGGAGCCGGTGCTCGCGGCGCAGGATGCGCTCCACGTCGACGATGGCCTGCTGCATGCTGACGCCGCGCCAGGGGCGGGCGCTGATCAGGTCGAGGGTGTCGGAGCCGAACAGCCGGTAGCGGGCCGTGTCGAGCGGCAGCCACAGCTGCTCGTCGACATTGCGAAAACCGGTCGAGCCCTTCTCGTGCAGGACGCCGATGACCTCGAAGGCGAGGCCGCGCACGTAGATCGTCTGGCCGACGATGCTGCGGGCCGTTTCGCCGAACATGGGCGGCACCTTGGCGCCGAGCACGGCGTACGGGCGCTTGGCAGCCTCGTCGGCCGGCAGGAACACGCGGCCCGTCTCGATCTTGTAGTCCTGTACCGCGGCGAACGCGGCCGTGGTGCCGACGATGCGCAGGTTGCGGTTCTGATTGCCGGCCTTGACCTGCTCGTTGCCGGAGCGTTCCGGAACCACCGCCATCAGCGTCGTGGCGTCGTGCTCGAGCGCAGCAACGTCGCTGGCCTTCAGGGTCTGGGCGCTCTCGGCGACGCCCATCCTGAAAGTCTGCCCCGGGCGGATGCTGAGCACGCCGGCACCGAGCGCCTCGATCTGCTGGTCGACCGCGCCGCGCGCGCCGGCACCGACGGCGAGCATGGTGATGACCGAGGCCACGCCGATGATGATGCCGAGCATGGTGAGCATCGAGCGGAACAGGTTGGCCCGCACCGACTGCAGCGCCACCAGCAGCAGTTCACCGAGCTGCATCACCGCCTCCCTGCCGGGTGCCGGGTTGCGCTGCGGGCTGCTCCGGCTTGTCGGTGGCGGCGGGCTGGCCACCCTGGTTGCCCTGGCTGCTGCCGCCACCATTCTTCGCGTCCCCGCGGCCCTTGCTTTCCGGCTTTTTCGCGCCGCCGGTGGGCATGACGCTGAAGCGGCGCATCATCTCCTGGCCGCGGGCCTGCTGCTCCAGCAGGCCGGTGCTCGGCAGCATGAACACCGCATCGCCTTCGTTGAGCCCGGCCAGCACCTCGCTGAACTCCAGGTCGGTGATGCCGGTTTCCACGTTGACCGCGACCGGCTTGCCGTCGCGTCTGACGAAGGTCCAGTAGTGGCCGCCGTACTCGTAGCCACTGCCGCTGGTGCCCGGGCCAGCGGCCTTCGCCAGGCCACTGCCGAGTTGCTGGCGCACCGCCGCCTCGTCGAGGCCCATGGCGGTGGCATCGGTGCCGATCTCCCGGGGCGTGCGCAGCGCCACGGTGGGCACCGCCAGCACGTTGCGGCGCTCGGCGACCTTGATCTCGACGTCGGCGTTCATGCCCGGGCGCAGCAGGCCCTGCGGGTTGGGCAGGCGGATCAGCACCGCGAAGGTGGTGACGCTCTGGTCCTGTTTCGCCTGCGGCTCGATCTTGTAGACCTCACCGGGGAACGGCTGGTTGGGGTAGGCGGTGACCCTGACGGTGACCGGCTTGCCCGGCTCGATCTTGCCGACGTCGGTCTCGTCCACCAGCGCGCGGACCTGCACCGTGGTCAGGTCGGCCATCTTCATCAGCGAGGTGCCGCCGCCGAAGTCCTTCATGGGCGAGGAGATCACCTGGCCGGTTTCCACCAGTTTCTCGATGATGGTGCCGGTGATGGGCGCGCGCACGTCGGTGTCGTCGAGCGTGATGCGGGCGTTTTCCACCGCGACCTGGGCGCTGACCACATCGGCTTTGGCATTCGCCAGCTCCAGCTGGGATTTCTCGTAGTCCACCTCGTTGATGGTGCGCGACTGCACCAGCTGCCGCGAGCGCGCCTCCTGGGTCTGGGCGATGTTACGCCGGGCGATGGCCGCCTCCAGCGAGGCCTGCGCCTGGGAGAGCAGGTTGCGCGGCGTGCGCTTGTCGATCTGCACCAGCAGGGTGCCGGCCTGGATCAGCTGCCCGGTCTCGCCGTTGACCTTCAGCACCTCGCCGGATGCCTTGGACTTGATCTCCACGGTCAGCAGCGGCTCCACGGTGCCGGCGGCCTCGACGGCGACGACGATGTCGCGCCGGCCGACGGTCTCGGTGCCGTACTTCGGCCCGGTGTCCTTGTCCTTGGAGCCGCAGCCGGCGAGGAGCAGCGCGCCACAGGCAGCCGCGACGATGAGCAGGGGTCTGGTGTCATGCATGGGCAATGTCCGTCTCGATCTTTCCGTCTCTGAGCCTGATGATGCGCCGCGCGCGGTGCGCCACCTCGTCGTCGTGGGTGACCAGCACGATGGTGTTGCCGGCCGCGTGCAGCTCGTCGAAGGTGGCGAGGATCTCGGTGGCGGTGTGGGAATCCAGGTTGCCGGTGGGTTCGTCCGCCAGCAGGATGCTCGGCCGGTTGATCAGCGCGCGGGCGATGGCCACCCGCTGGCGCTGGCCGCCTGACAGTTCGTTGGGCCGGTGGTGCATGCGCTCGGCCAGGCCCACCCGGACCAGCGCCGCGCTGGCGCGCTCATGCCGCTCGTGCCGACCGACGCCGGCATAGACCAGGGGCAGTTCCACGTTGCGCAGCGCCGTGGCCCGCTGCAGCAGGTTGAAGGTCTGGAACACGAAGCCGATCTCGCGGTTGCGCACATGGGCGAGTTCACTGTCCCCCATCCGCGCAACCTGCCTGCCGTTGAGCGTGTACTCGCCGGTATCCGGGCGGTCGAGGCAGCCGATGATGTTCATCAGCGTCGACTTGCCCGATCCCGAGGGTCCCATGA
>CAUJIY010000093.1 GCA_963205295.1 Pseudomonadota bacterium | reverse complement strand
GCTACTTCACGCGCATGGGGCTGCTCTCGCTGCTCGATACGCAGCGCCTCCTCCAGTGCCCTCGTTGAACCGCCGGATGCGGAACCGCATGTCCGGTGGTGTGGGAGGGCGGTGGGCGTGAGCCCACCCCCTACCCGATGGCGGGGCCTGATCAGCCTCTGCAGCCGGACGTCACCGGCCGGTGACGTCCGGAGACGGAGCTGTCCGCGCGCCACCACGCCGTAAGGTCAGCCCGGCGGCAGCCGGCTATGCAGCACCGCGACCTCCTGGCGCAGGGCGGCGACCTCTGCCGCCAGCTGCTCGACGCGTTCGGCCAGGGCCGACCGCCCCGGCGCCGCCGTCACTACGCTGGCCGAGGCTGCAGCGTCAGCCAACTCAGCCTCCAGTCCGGCCGGCTCCCCGCCGAGCAGGTGCATCCAGCGCGGATCGCGCGCGCCCGAGCGGCGCGGCAGCCTCACGACGAACGGCCCTGCCGCGTGGGCGGCGAGCGCCTCGAGCGCCGCGTCCACCATGACGACTTCCGCCACCGGCGTCATGCGCTGGCAACGCGTGCGCAGCTCGCCGGCGCTCTGCGGACCGCGCAGCAGCAGTTCGCACACGACGGCACGCTCGAGGTCGGTGAACTGCAACGGGCCGAAGGTCGTGTTGCAGAACGACTGCCGGTACTTCGGTACGCGCCCGCCGTAGCCGGCGCGGTCGCTGACGAGGTGGCGCCTCATCAGTTCGTCCACGACGGCCTGTACCTCGGCCTCGCCGAGTTCCATCACGGGATCGCGGTTGCTTTTCTGGTTGCAGGCGGCCGTGAGTGAGTTCAGCGAGAGCGGGTAGTGCTCCGGCGTGGTCACTTCCTTTTCCATCAGGCAGCCGATGATGCGCGCCTCGACGGGCGTGAGCACGATCGTCACGAGCGCGCTTTCTCTGCTCCCAGCGCCTTGAGATCCGCCAGCACTTCGGCGGAGTGCTTCTCCGCATCCACCTTGCTGTAGTGCCTGGCAATGCGCCCGTCCGGCCCGACCAGGAAAGTTTCCCGGCGCGCGAGCTTGATGATCCCGTAGTTGCCGAGCACGTCGTAGCGGCGGGCCACCTCGCCGCCGCTGTCGGCGAGCAGCGGGAACGGCAGGCTGTGCTTCTTCGCGAATTCCTCGTGGGAGTCGACATCGTCGACGCTCACCCCGAGGACCACGGCGCCGAGCTTGTCGAAGGCGAAGATGTTGTCACGGAAGGAACAGGCTTCCTTGGTACAGCCGGGGGTCTGGTCCTTCGGATAGAAATACAGCACCACCCACTTGCCGCGGTGATCGGCGAGCGTGTGCCATTTTCCGTTCTGGTCCTGGAGGCGGAACTCCGGGGCCATGTCACCGACGACTGGCGCATCGGCCGCCCTGGCCGACAGGCCGAGCACGAGCAGCAGCGGGGCGAACAGGGCGGCAATACCGGTGCGTCGCATGGGACTTCCTCCGCGGACAGTTCGCGCCAGCATAGCGCAGTCCGGTGCGCTCAGGCCGGGATCCACAGGTTGGGCAGGCCCTTGAGCGTGCGGAACACGCGCGACAGCGAGCCGTCGGTGACCAGCGCGGTCGCCGCTGCGATGTCGGGTGCGAGGTAGCGGTCGGCCTCGAGCGCCGGGCTGCGCTGGCGCAGCAAGGCGTGTGCCTGCTCGAGCGCAGCGGAACTCTGCAACGGGCGCAGGAACTCGATGGCCTGTGCGGCAGCGAGCAGTTCGATGCCGAGGATGTGCGCGGTGTTGGCGATCATCGGTTGCAGCCGCCGTGCAGCGAAGGTGGCCATCGAGACGTGGTCTTCCTGGTTGGCCGAGGTCGGCAGCGAGTCGACGCTGGCCGGATGCGCGAGGCTCTTGTTTTCGCTCGCCAGGGCCGCGGCGGTCACATGCGCGATCATGAAGCCGCTGTTCAGGCCTGCGTCACGGGTCAGGAATGGCGGCAGGCGCGAGACGCCGGTGTCGATCAGCATGGCGATGCGCCGCTCGGCGATCGCACCGACCTCGGCGATGGCTACGGCCATGGCGTCGCAGGCGAGCGCCACCGGCTCGGCGTGGAAGTTACCGCCCGAGATCAGTTCGCCCCCGGTGAACACCAGCGGGTTGTCCGTCACGGCATTGGCCTCGCGCAGCAGCACCAGCGCCGCGTGGCGCAGCTGGTCGAGGCAGGCGCCGATCACCTGCGGCTGGCAGCGCAGCGAGTAGGGGTCCTGCACGCGGTCGTCGCCGTCGAGGTGCGAGCGGCGGATCGGGCTGTCGGCGAGCAGCGCGCGGTAATATCTGGCGACGTCGATCTGTCCCGGCTGGCCGCGCAGTTCGTGGATGCGCGGGTCGAACGGGCCGTCGCTGCCGCGGGCGGCATCGACGGTCAGCGCGCCGACGACGAGCGCCGCTTCGAGCACCGGCTCGAAGGCGAAGAGCGCATGCAGCGCGAGCGCGGTCGAGGTCTGCGTGCCGTTGATCAGCGCCAGGCCTTCCTTCGCCTGCAGCACCAGCGGCGGGATGCCGGCCGCGTGCAGCAGCGGCGCTGCCGGCTGGCGCTGGCCGTCGACCAGCATCTCGCCCTCGCCGATGAGCGCCAGCGTCAGGTGGGCGAGCGGCGCCAGGTCGCCTGAGGCGCCGACCGAACCCTGGCAGGGCACGTACGGCACGAGACCGGCATCGTGCACGGCGAGCAGCGTGTCGATGACCTGCTCGCGCACGCCGGAGTGGGCGCGGGCGAGGCTGGCCGCCTTGAGCGCCAGCATCAGGCGCACCACCGCGGGTGCGAGCGGGGCGCCGACCCCGACCGCGTGCGAGCGGATCAGGTTGAGCTGCAGGGCCGCGAGCTGCTCCTGGCCGATGCGCTGGTTGGCAAGCTTGCCGAAGCCGGTGTTGACGCCGTACACCGCTGTCGTGCCGGCCGCGGCGCGTTGCACGGCGGCGGCGCTGGCGCGGATCGCCGGCAGTGCTTGCGGATCGAGCCGCAGCGCACCGTCGCCGGCGTGGATGCGTTGCAGGTCGTCGAGGGCGAGTGCGCCCGGGCGGACGAGGCGGCTCATGAGCGTCCACCGTGAGCCAGCATCGGCAGCTTCAGGCCCTGTTCCCGCGCACAGGCGAGTGCTTCCTCGTAACCGGCATCGGCATGGCGCATCACGCCGGTGCCCGGATCGTTCCACAGCACGCGTGCGATGCGCTGGTCTGCTGCCTCGCTGCCGTCGCAGACGATCACCACGCCGGAGTGCTGCGAATACCCCATGCCGACGCCGCCGCCGTGGTGCAGGCTGACCCAGGTCGCTCCGCCGGCGGTATTGAGCAGCGCGTTGAGCAGCGGCCAGTCGGAGACGGCGTCGGAGCCGTCGCGCATGGCTTCGGTCTCGCGGTTGGGGCTGGCGACCGAGCCCGAGTCGAGGTGGTCGCGGCCGATCACGATCGGCGCCCGCAGTTCGCCCTTGCGCACCATCTCGTTGAAGGCGAGTCCGGCGCGGTGCCGCTCGCCGAGGCCAAGCCAGCAGATGCGTGCCGGCAGGCCCTGGAAGGCGATGCGCTCGCCGGCCATGTCGAGCCAGCGGTGCAGGTGCGGGTCATTCGGGAATAGTTCCTTCAGCTTCGCGTCGGTGCGGCGGATGTCGTCGGGATCGCCCGACAGCGCCACCCAGCGGAACGGTCCCTTGCCGCGGCAGAACAGCGGCCGGATGTAGGCGGGTACGAAGCCGGGAAAACCGAAGGCATCGGCGACGCCCTGGTCGAGCGCGACCTGGCGGATGTTGTTGCCGTAGTCGACCGTCGGGACACCCATGGCCTGGAAGGCGAGCATGGCACGCACATGGACCGCGCAGCTCGCGGCGGCTGCATCGCGCAGCGCGGCGTGCTGGCCAGGGTCGCGCTGGGCAGCCTGCCAGCGTTCGACGGTCCAGCCGATGGGCAGGTAGCCGTGCACCAGGTCGTGCGCCGAGGTCTGGTCGGTGACGAGGTCGGGCCTGATGCCGCCGGCCGCTGCCCGGCGCACGATTTCGGGCAGCACTTCGGCGGCGTTGCCGAGCAGGCCGATCGACACCGCGCGCTTCTGCGCGGTGTACTGCGCGAGGCGCGCGAGTGCATCGTCGAGATCACGGGCCTGCTCGTCGAGATAGCGCGTCCTCAGGCGGAAGTCCAGGCGCGACTGCTGGCACTCGATGCTGAGCGAGCAGGCACCGGCGAAGCTCGCCGCCAGCGGCTGCGCGCCGCCCATGCCGCCGAGGCCGGCGGTGAGGATCCAGCGTCCGGCGAGATCGCCGCGGTAGTGCTGGCGGCCTGCCTCGACGAACGTCTCGTAGGTGCCCTGCACGATGCCCTGGGTGCCGATGTAGATCCACGAGCCGGCGGTCATCTGGCCGAACATCATCAGGCCCTGGCGGTCGAGTTCGTGGAAGTGTTCCCAGGTGGCCCACTTCGGCACCAGGTTGGAATTGGCGATCAGCACGCGCGGCGCGTCGGCTTGGGTGCGGAACACGCCGACCGGCTTGCCGGACTGGACCAGCAGTGACTCGTCTTCGCCGAGCTGGCGCAGGGCCTGGAGGATCGCCTCGAAGCAGTCCCAGTTGCGTGCGGCCTTGCCGATGCCGCCGTAGACCACCAGTGCGGCGGGGTTCTCGGCGACCTCGGGGTCGAGGTTGTTCTGGATCATGCGGTAGGCAGCCTCGATCAGCCAGTTGCGGCAACTGAGCTGGCTGCCGCGGGGAGCGCGGACGGTGCGGGGCTGGGCGGCCTGGTGCTGCGGTGCGTGCTGGGTCATGGCGGTACCGGCGACGGTGGGTGAGGGGTGGCCCGGCCGGCGGAGCCCGCCGGCCAGGTGCGGCGACTATCTCAGAAACGGGCCCAACTTGTCTAGACAATCCTAGACAAGTACGATGGGCGGCATGGTTGCCCCCGGAATCGCCAGCACCGCGAAGACCGCGCCGCTCGCCCCGTACCAGCGCGTCAAGCAGTACCTCAAGGACGGCCTGGCCGCGGGTCGCTGGCCGCCCGGGGCGCAGATGCCGTCTGAAGCCGAGCTGACGGCCAGGTTCGCGATCAGCCGCATGACGGTCAACCGGGCGTTGCGCGAACTGCAGGCCGAGGGGCTGGTGCAACGCTCGCAGGGGCTCGGTACCTTCGCGGCACCGCTGCACCGCGTGTCCTCGACGCTGACCATCCGCGACCTGCACGAGGAGATCGGCGCGCGCGGCCACCGGCACCATGCTGAGGTGCACGTCCAGCGCGCCGAACGCGCTCCAGCTGCCCTGGCGGCGCAGCTCGGGGTTGCGCCCGGCACGCGCGTGTTCCACACGCTGATCGTGCACCACGAGAACGGCGTGCCCCTGCAGTGCGAGGACCGCTACGTCAACCCGGCCTGCGCGCCCGGCTATCTCGATGTCGACTTCACCCGCACGACGCCGACGCACTACCTGTTCGAGGTCACGCGGCTGTGGCGGGCGCAGTACTCGATCGAGGCGGCCCGGCCGACGCCACGGGAGGCCCGGCTGCTCGGCATCGCGGTGAGCGAGCCCTGCCTGATCGTCCTGCGCCGCACTTTCACGCGCGCCACGCCGATCACGTTCGCGCGGCTGGTGCACCCCGGTACGCGCTACTCGCTGCAGGGGGAGTTCGCCCCGTGAGCGGGCACTTCGTCGCCCGGCGCAATGCACCGCGGTCGCGGGAGGCGCGCTGACGATGCGCACGCTGCTGCGACACGCGGAACTGGCGACGCTCAGCGGTGCCACGCCCTGGGGCGCGATCGCCGACGGGGCGCTCATGATCGACGGCGCCCAGCTGCGCTGGGTTGGTCGCGACGCCGAGCTGCCCACCGGTACGGTCGTCGACGCCGAGGTCGATGCCGGCGGAGCGCTGGTCACGCCCGGCCTGATCGACGCGCACACGCACCTTGTCTATGCCGGCGATCGCGCGGCCGAGTTCGAGCTGCGGTTGCAGGGTGCGGGCTACGCCGACATCGCCCGCGCCGGCGGCGGCATCCGGGCCACGGTCGCCGCCACGCGGGCGGCGAGCGACGCCGAGTTGTTCTCGCTGGCGAGCGCGCGGGCACGCGCGCTGATGGCCGAGGGCGTGACGACGCTCGAGATCAAGTCGGGCTACGGCCTGACCGGGCATGAAGAAGCCCGCTGCCTCGCCGTGGCGCGGCGCGTGGCACACGAACTGCCGCTCGACGTGCGCACGACGTCGCTCGGTGCCCACGCGCTGCCGCCGGAGTTCGACGGGCGCGCCGACGACTACATCGCCGCGGTCTGTGCCTGGCTGCCGGCGCAAGCGGCAGCCGGTCTCGTCGATGCGGTCGACGTGTTCTGCGACACGATCGGGTTCACTCCGGCACAGACGCGGCGCGTGTTCGAAGCGGCCCGGGCGCTCGGCCTGCCGGTCAAGCTGCACGCCGAGCAGCTGAGCGACCAGGGTGGGGCGGTGCTCGCTGCCGCTTTCGGTGCGCTGTCCTGCGACCATCTCGAACACCTCTCGGCCGCGGGCATCGCCGCGATGCGCCGGGCCGGCACGGTGGCGCTGCTGCTGCCGGGCGCCTTCTATTTCCTGCGCGAGACCCGGCTGCCACCGGTGGAGGCCCTGCGCGAGGCCGGTGTGCCGATGGCGCTCGCCACCGATCACAACCCGGGCTCGTCGCCGGCGCTGTCGCTGCTGCTGATGCTGAACATGGCGTGCACGCTATTCCGCCTGACGCCCGAGGAAGCCCTGCGCGGCGCCACGGTGCACGCAGCGCAGGCGCTCGGTCTCGCCGACCGTGGCACGCTCGCGGCAGGCCAGCGCGCCGACCTGGTGCTGTGGGATGCCGCCCACCCGCGCGAGCTGGCGTACCGCTTCGGCCACAACCCCTGCCGCCGCGTCTGGCACGCGGGTGTGGAGCGGCCCCGATGAGCGATGCTGCGGTTCTGACGCTGCAGCGGGGCTCGACGCCGCTGCTGGTGAGCCTGCCGCATGTCGGCACCGCGCTGCCCGGGGATCAGCGCTGGCGCTACGTCGGGCGCGCCTTCGATCTGGAGGACACCGACTGGCACCTCGAGGCGCTGTACGGCTTCGTGCGCGACCTCGGTGCTTCGCTGCTGGTGCCGCGCTACAGCCGCTACCTGATCGACCTGAACCGGCCGAGCGGGAATGCGCCGATGTATCCCGGCGCGAACAATACCGAGCTGTGTCCGACGCGCTTCTTCAGCGGCGATGCGCTGTACCGCGAGGGCGCAGCGCCGGATGCGGCCGAGATCGAACGGCGTACCGCGCATTACTGGCAGCCGTACCACGACGCTCTCGCCGGCGAGCTCGGGCGGCTGCGGCAGGCGCACGGTCATGCCCTGCTGTTCGACGCCCACAGCATCCGCAGCGTGCTGCCGTGGCTGTTCACCGGAAAGCTGCCCGATCTCAACCTCGGCTCCGCCGGCGGCGCGAGCTGCGCACCGGGGTTGCGCGATGCGCTGGCCACGGTCCTGGCAGCGCAGGGCGCCTACACCCACGTCGTCGACGGCCGCTTCAAGGGTGGATACATCACGCGCCACTACGGGCGGCCGGCCGACCGGGTCCACGCCGTGCAGCTCGAGATGTGCTGGAGCTGCTACATGGACGAAGCGCCGCCGTTCGTGGTCGACGCCGCCCGCGCGGCGCGGCTGCAGCCGCGGCTGAGGCAACTGCTCGACACGCTGCTGCAGTGGAGGCCGCATGACTGAACCGGTTGCGGGACGACTGTGGGCACCGCAGGCCTGGCTCGCGGGCCGCTGGCGCGATGCGGTGCTGCTCGAACCGGGCGACGACGGCAACTGGGCGCGCGTCGCGCCTGATACGCCGTTCGACGCCGGTACCATGCAGCGCCTCGCCGGCCCGGCGCTGCCCGGGCTGGTCAACGCCCACAGCCACGCCTTCCAGCGCGCCTTCGCGGGATTCGCCGAGTGGCGCGGTTCGGCCAGCGACGATTTCTGGAGCTGGCGCGAAGGCATGTACCGCATCGCGCGCGCCATCGACGCCGCACAACTCGAGGCCGTGGCCACGCAGCTCTACATCGAACTCCTGCGCGGCGGCTACACGCAGGTGTGCGAGTTCCACTACCTGCACCACGACCGCGACGGCGCGGCCGACGATGCGATGGCGCAGGCGCTGATCCGCGCGGCGCAACGTGCCGGCATCGGGCTGACGCTGCTGCCGGCGCTGTACGAACGCGCCGGTTTCACCGAGCCGCAGCGGCGCGACGGGCAGCAGCGGTTTGCATCGACCGTCGGCGATATCCTGCGCTGGCGCGACGCGGTGCGTGCGCTGCGCCTGCCGCGCGTCGATTCCGGCGTGGCGATCCACTCGCTGCGTGCGGCGACGCCGGCGGCGATCGATGAGCTGGTGCGACGCTGCGCCGGCGACCCCGGGCCCATCCACATCCATGTCGCCGAGCAGACCGCCGAGGTCGATGACTGCCTGGCCGCGACCGGCCAGCGCCCGATCGCCTGGCTCGCGGCACATGTCGCGCTCGATCCGCGTTGGCAGCTGGTACACGCCACGCACGCGCTGCCGGCCGAGATCGACGCAGTCGCCGCCAGCGGCGTCGGTATCGTCGTCTGCCCGACCACCGAAGCCAACCTCGGCGACGGCATACCCGACCTGCCGCGCTGGCTCGCCGGGCGCGTGCCGCTCGCGCTCGGCTCGGACAGCCAGGTCACGCGCGCCTGGCGCGAGGAACTGCGCTGGCTCGACTACGTGCAGCGCCTCGTGCTCCGGCGGCGCAACGTCGCCGCTGCGCCCGAAGCCGGCATCGAGTCGACTGCCACGCGGCTGCTCGAGGCGGCTCTCGGCGGCGGTGGTCGTGCCGCCGGGTTCACGCGCTGGGGCCTGCAGCCGGGCGCCCCGGCCGACCTGCTCGTGGTCGATCCCGCCGACACCGCGCTGCTCGGCGTGCCGGCCGCGCGGCGCCTCGATGCACTGGTGTTCTCCAGCCCCGCCCGACCGTGGCACGACGTGATGGTCGGCGGCCGCTGGGTGGTGCGCGAGCGCCGGCACCCGCAGGCTGCGGTGGCGGGCCGGGCGTTCGCCGATGCGATGGCGAGCCTGCACGCGGCGGACTGAGTGT
Organism: Pseudomonadota bacterium; assembly: GCA_963205295.1. Taxonomy (GTDB): domain Bacteria; phylum Pseudomonadota; class Gammaproteobacteria; order Steroidobacterales; genus QUBU01. The sequence goes on along the minus strand of CAUJIY010000093.1, from coordinate 551 downwards.
AGAAAACTTCGATCCTGCACCATCCGGACCGGGAGACCACGATGACAGCGAGAGCTGCACTGCTGACGCTGCTGGCCGCACTGGGTCTGGCGCGGGCCGACGCGCAGGTCGCGGTCGGCGAAGCGGCACCGGATTTCCGGCTGCAGGACCAGAAGGGCGTGTGGCACACGCTGGCGCAGCACCGTGGCCAGTGGATCGCGCTCTATTTCTATCCGAAGGACCAGACCCCGGGCTGCACCAAGGAAGCCTGCTCGTTCCGCGACAACATCTTCGCGTTCGAGAAACTGGGCGCCATCATCCTCGGCGTGAGCCTCGACGACGTGAAATCACACGAGGAGTTCGCGCAGAAGTACAGCCTGCCGTTCTCGCTCCTCAAGGTCGATGCCGAGAAGCACTCGGTCGAAGTGCTGGCCGACCTCAAGGCGCTGAAGTGAAACGGGGAAACGGCGCCGGGGTTTGGTTTTTTGGGTTTTGGACGGGGCTAAACCAATAAGGCCAACACCGGCCCAGGTGCCCCCGAACCGGAGGGGGGGGGGGGGCCGCCCGGGCCC
>CAUJIY010000092.1 GCA_963205295.1 Pseudomonadota bacterium | reverse complement strand
AGGTCCTCAACTGGTGCGCCCTGTTCGGCGCCATGACCGCCCTCGGCCAGCCCTGCACCTGGGCCGACTTCGTCGAAACCTACGTGTTCAACTCCAGCAAGGTCTTCGCTATCTTCGCACCAAACTCGTGACAGGCCGGCGGCCACATCCGGCTGCAGTTGAAGGACGAACGCTATGAGGCGAGCACCATTCCTGTCTGCAGCGGTACTGGCATCGGCATCGATCATCATGCGTCCGCCGGTGCAGGCAGCACCGGCGGAAGCGGCGCTGGCGATCGCGCGGTCTCATGTCGAAGACGCGGCGGTCAATGCCGTCACGTTCCGGGCGATGGACGCCTTCTACCCGGTCGAACACGTCAGGCATGGCCGTCCCTCACGGCTCGGGCAACGCCTGCATCGCCTCGCCCCGGAGGTGGCGATCGGCGGTGACACCGCCAGCTTCGACGAGGCCCTGCGCGGCACCTTCACCAACGCCCTGCTCGTCATGCAGGACGGGGCCATCGTCGCCGAACGGTATTTCAATGGCGCGGACTCCTCGAGCCGGTTCAACAGCTGGTCGGTTGCCAAGTCCATTACCTCGGTGCTGATCGGGATCGCCGTCGACCGCGGCATGATCGGCTCGGTTACGGATCCGGTCGAACGCTACCTGCCGGAGCTCGCGCAATCCGCCTACGCCGGCGTCACCATCGAGCAGATGCTGATGATGCGCGATGGCACGAGTTACACGGAGCAGGCCGACGGCGAGGCCTCGACCTTGCAGCGCGCAGCCGTGCGTTCGGTATACCGGAACGAGACACGCTTCACCGACGTGCGCGGACTCGGCATCGAACGGCTGAATCCGCCTGGCGCGGTGTTCAATTACTCGACGCTGACGAGCTCGCTGCTCGGACGGGTCGTCGAATCCGCCAGCGGCATGACTCTCGCCGCCTTCACCGAGCGGTATCTCTGGAAACCAGCCGGGATGGAGGCCCCTGCCTTCTGGGTGCTGGACGGTACTCTCCCGGAGGGTCGTGCCTTCGGTGGCTCCTCCTTCAATGCGACGCTGCGCGACTACGGACGGTTCGGACAGATGATGCTGGACGGCGGCCGGGCGAATGGCCGGCAGGTCGTGTCGCGCGCCTGGGTCGAGAAGTCGACGCGCTACACGGGCCCAGAAGCGGTGATCAAGGGCGCTCCGCGGGGCTATCAGTATCAGTGGTGGACGATGCTCGGGACGGACCGCTTCGAAGCCATCGGCGTCCACGGGCAGTTCGTCTCGATCGATCCGGCGAGCCGTACCGTCATCGTCAAGCTCAGTCACTGGCCGGAGCGTGGCGGCGCGCAGTACAACCGCGACACACTGGCGCTCCTGGATGCAATCCGGGACGACCTGAAGAAGCCAGTGGAGTCCGGAACGCCATGAACGCACCTTCCACCATATCTGTTCCGGGTCTTTCGTGAGACGCCGGGCCGCCTCCTGAGGCATCGGGCGAGCGTGAACAGGCCCGGCGCCACCTGATGAGAACGCAGGCTCAGGACCGGCTGCGCCGTGGGCATCGCTGTGGTGCCCTGGTGCTCGCCTGCGCGTGGTTCCTGATCGCCTGCTCCGCCAGCGCGCAGCCTCCTGACGGCGATCCCTTCCCCCTGCCGGCAGGCGTCGTTTCCGGCGAATGGGCCCTGCACGGCCGCGGCTTCGCCGAGCAACGCTACAGCCCGCTCGAGCAGATCCACACCGGGAACGTGGCACAGCTCGGCCTGGCCTGGACCTTCGATGACTTCGTCGTGCGCGGACGCACGCATCGCGGCACCCAGGCGACACCGCTGATGCGCGACGGCGTTCTCTACTTCACCGGCCCGTGGAGTGTGGTCTACGCCGTCGATGCGGAAAGCGGTGCCGTGCGCTGGATACACGATCCGCAGGTCGATGGCGCCTGGGCCCGGCACGCCTGCTGCGATGCCGTCAACCGCGGTGTCGCGCTGTGGAAGGACATGGTCTACGTCGCGACGCTCGACGGCTGGCTCGTGGCACTGGATGCCAGGACCGGTGAGCGTCGCTGGCGTGTCGATACGCTCGTCGACCGGTCGCGCAGCTACACCATCACCGGCGCCCCACGCCTCGCCGGCGGGAACATCGTCATCGGCAACGGCGGTGCGGAAATGGGTGTGCGTGGTTACGTGAGCGCCTACGACGCCGCAAGTGGCCGGCTCGCGTGGCGCTTCTACACCGTGCCGGGCGCGGGCCCGGACGAGCATCCCGAGGTCGGCACGGCCCGCAAGTCCTGGAGCCCCCGCGCACGCTGGGACCTCGGCGGCGGCGGGACGGTCTGGGACTCGATGACCTATGACCCGGAGCTGGATCTGCTGTACGTCGGTGTCGGCAATGGCGGCCCCTGGCCGGTATGGGTCCGCAATGCCGGCGAGCGTCCGGACAACCTGTTTCTCTCGAGCATCCTCGCCATCGAAGCCCGCTCCGGGCGCCTGGCGTGGTACTACCAGACCACGCCCGCAGACAGCTGGGATTACACCGCCACGCAGAACATGATCCTCGCGGATCTGCGGATCGGCGGGCGCCTGCGCAAAGTGCTCATGCAGGCACCGAAGAACGGCTTCTTCTACGTGCTCGATCGGGCGAGCGGCGAGCTGCTCGCCGCCGAGAAATACACGCAGGTGACCTGGGCCGAGCGCATCGACCGGCAGACCGGCCGGCCCGTGGTCTCGGAGAGTGCGTTGTATGCCGCTGCGCCCAGAACCGTCTGGCCATCGACGGCGGGCGGGCACAACTGGCAGCCGATGGCCTACAGTCCCCAGCGCGGCTGGGTGTACATCCCGACGCTCGAGATGCCCATGACATTCTCGACGCAACAGGGCGCTGTTCCCTACCTTCCGGGCGCCAACAATGTCGGTGCCCTGGCGGCTCCGCCGCCCGAGCGCGTGCAACGATCGGTGTTGAAGGCCTGGGATCCCGTGGCCGGCAGAATCGTCTGGCAGAGCGCGCCGCTGCCATGGTGGGGCGGCGGCGTACTGACCACGGCCGGCGGGCTGGTCCTGCAAGGATCGGCGGACGGCGTGCTGACCGCCTACGACGCTGCGAGCGGCCGCGTTCTGAAGAAAATCGAAACGGGACTCGCGATCATGGCACCGCCGATGTCCTACGAGATCGCCGGCCGGCAGTACATCGCGGTCCTGGCCGGGCTCGGCGGTGCGATGAACGGTCGCTTTCACGCCGGATTCGCCGCGCTCGAATACCGTAATCACGAACGGCTGTTCGTCTTCGCACTGGGCGGTCGCGCCGTCGATCTGCCGCCGCGCCTCGACAAGGTCCCGCAGCGCCCGCTCGCTACCGGCCTGCCGGCGGACGCCGACACCGTGGCGCTCGGCAGGCAGCGTTACCTGCAGTTCTGTGCCCGATGCCACGCGCCCCGCAGCGTGCCGAACGGCTATCCGGATCTCTGGAACCTGCCGCCGGCGCTGTACGCGGCTTTCGACAGCATCGTTCTCGGTGGCGCCATGAGCTACGCCGGCATGGCAGGATTCGCGGACGTGCTCACGCCGCAGGACACGCTCGCCATCCGCGCCTTCATTGTCGCGGATCAACAGGAGATGCGGCGCAATCCCTCCGCAAAGCCGCCGGAGCAAGGCACCGGACATTGACTCGCTCGCCCGGCACAAGGCGCACGGTGCGGCTCACCGCTGGAGCCCACCGTCGAGAATGTCGGCATCAGGCACGATCGTGGACCTGTTGCGCAGGGCGATGTTCCGGGCCTACATTGGGAACGGTCGGCAGAATATCGAAATTGCACCGAGGTGTTCGATGACGACGAGGGCATTGGTGACGTTCAGCCGGGTACTGTTGGGTGCCATGGCCGCGGTGGCGTGTTGGCCGGCGCCGGCAGCCGAGCCGGCTGCGGATCGACCGCAGCCCTGGGTGGTCGCGAACTCCCAGGATCGCCTGATGCGCTCGGCCGATGGCCAGCACGAATACCGCATCTTCGCTGCGACCGTGGGACCCGTGCCGGCTGCAGGCTACCCGGCGATCTACATCCTGGATGCCAACAGTTCGTTCGGGACGCTTCTCGACGAGGCGCGCAGGCAACAGGACGCGACCTACAAGGCCTCGGTCCTGGTCGTTGGCGTCGGCTATCCGGGAGAGGTGCCGTGGCACGATCTGCAGCGTACCTTCGACCTGACGCCGAAGGTTGCGCCCGGAGTCGTGCCCCGCGGACCGGGTGGCCAGCCGCTGCCGCCAACCGGTGGCGCAGATCACTTCCTGGACTTCATCCTGAACACGCTCCGGCCCGCCATCGAGCGCGACTTCAAGGTCGATCGCACGCGCCAGACCCTGGCGGGGCACTCCTTCGGCGGCCTGTTCACGCTGCACACCTATCTGACGCGCAATGACTCCTTCCAGAGGTATGTCGCCATGAGTCCATCCATCTGGTTCGCGGACGGCCATATCCTCGGTGAAATCCCGCAGCTGGAACATCGGGTTCGATCGGGACACGAGCCGGCGCCGTTGCTGATCACGGTCGGCGGCTGCGAACAGACCTTCGGCGAATGCGATCCCGCCATGCCACGGACGCCCGTGCGCCAGCAATGGCTGGAGACGCAGACGAGGATGATCGACCGCGCCCGGGATCTGCAAGCGCGCGTCAACGGCATCAGGGATCCGGCCCTCGGCGTTGAGCTGCAGGTGATCGAAGGCGAGCATCACATTTCCGTGATCGCTCCCTCGGTGAGTCGCGTGGTGCGCTTCGCGCTGGGCAATTGATTCCATCCTGTGGCGGCCGGACATTTCCAACCACCTTCCAGGCCTGACCGATGCGGCGAGCGCACCTCCAGTGACCACTCAGCCGTGCGGTAACCGCGCCATGCCGCCAGGGAGTCCGCCATGACCGAGCACCAGGCGGCGCTGCCGGCCGAGCCGCCAACGCTCAGCCAGTCGCTGCGACAGCGGCACATCACGATGATCGCGATCGGCGGCATCATCGGCGCCGGGCTTTTCGTCGGCAGCAGCGCGGCAATCACCGCGGCAGGTCCGGCGATCCTCGTGACCTATGCGCTCACCGGCTTCCTCATGCTGCTGATCATGCGCATGCTGGGCGAGATGGCGGTCGGCATGCCGCAGGTCCGTTCGTTCACGGAGTTCGCGCGCGTCGGCCTCGGCGACTGGGCCGGGTTCACGGTCGGCTGGCTCTACTGGTTCTTCTGGGTCGTCGTCGTGCCAGTCGAGGCAATCGCCGGCGCGGTGATCATCGAGGGCTGGATCGCGCTGCCGACCTGGCAGATCGGTGTCGTCCTGATGGCCATCATGACGGCCGTAAACCTGCTCTCGGCCCGCGCCTACGGAGAGTTCGAGTTCTGGTTCTCCTCGATCAAGGTGTCGGCCATCATTGCCTTCATCCTGGCCGCGGCTGCCCATGCGTTCGGGCTCACCGCCGGTCCCGCGCCGGGATTCTCCAACCTGTTTGCCCACGGCGGTTTCGCGCCGAACGGCGCTCTCGCCGCACTCGCCGCCGTGACCACCGTGATCTTCTCGATGGTGGGCGCGGAAATCGTCGCCATCGCAGCCGTGGAGTCGGCCGAACCCGCACGGGCCGTCGCCCGCATGTCCTCATCGGTGGTCCTGCGCATCCTGCTCTTCTACGTTGGCTCGATCCTCATGGTGCTCTGCGTCATCCCCTGGAACGCAGTCGTGCCCGGTGAGTCGCCCTTCACGCTGGCACTCGACACCTTGAACATCCCGTACGCCAGCACGATCATGTCCTGCATCATCCTGACCGCCGTCCTCTCCTGCCTGAACTCGGCGTTCTACGTCTGCTCGCGCGTGCTGTTCGTGCTCGCCGGCAAGGGCGACGCGCCACGCTGGCTCGTCCAGACCAATCGCCGGCAGGTCCCGTCCCGATCGGTCATGCTCGCGAGCGTCGCAGGCTTTGCGGGCGTCATCGCCGCGATCCTCTCGCCGAGCCGGGTGTTCGCCTTCCTGCTGAACGCGTCCGGCACGCTGATCGTCTACATCTATCTCGCGATCACGGTGTCGCAGATCCGCCTGCGCCGCCAGAGCGAGCGCGCGGGCCAGCCGCCGGCGCTGCCAATGTGGCTGTTCCCGTGGCTCAGCTACGTCGCGATCGCAGGCATGCTCGCGGTGATCATCGCCATGGCACTCACGCCGGCCCGCACCGTCGAATTCTGGACGAGTGCCGTTTCGGTGGCAGTGGCGCTGGTGGCATCTGCCATCGTGCGGCACAGTCGCCTGCAGAAACCCGGTCGCTTGCAGGTCAGGCAGTCGGGTTCGGACATCGACAGGTGACGAATGTCCCGGCGAGCTGCAGCAGCGGTCGCCTGGCTCACCGACACCACCGGCACCATCGGCCTTCCACGGTATTCAGGACACTGCAAAGCCGCGTTGTGAGACCCGTTCACGGGCGTCGGCACTGACCGCGCCGCCGCACGGCGTGCTTCAGCACATCCGCATGGTTGCCGGCGCGGCATCGACTCAATGCGTTTCGACCGTCCCGTCGGCATGCCGATGCGTCTTGCCGGCCGGCTTCGCCGGCGCCGTGGCAGCGGCCGGCAGATCCGCAGGTGACTGCGCCTCGGCCTCCCCGTGGGAATGCTCGACAGCCTCCTCGTGGGCGTGCTCGACGGCATCCCCGTGCGAGTGCCCGCCGCTGCTCGCAACGAGCGCGCGGTAGTCGGCCTGGCTCATGCCGGGCAGCGCCTTCACGAAGGCGGTCAGGTTCCAGATGTAGTCGTCGGCCATGGACTTGCCCCAGGCGGGCATGCCCGTGGCCTTGATGCCGTGCTTGATGACCCAGAAAGCCTCCGCGGGGACAACGACGGCCCGGGTCAGATCGGGTGGCGCCGGATACAGCCCGACACTGAGTTCGCTCTCGCCAAGGCCGGGGGCCAGGTGGCAGGAGACGCACATCGCATCGTAGTTGCCCGCGCCTTGTCGGATCCGGTCCGCATTGCCGAGGTCAGGCAGCTCGAGGCCGGTGACACGCGCGGCTATCGACCGCTCGCGCGCCGTTTCGAGCAGGCCGTGCACCATCCGGCTGTGCGGATCGTCGGCAGCGACGTTGTACAGGCCGAGCCAGACGACGGCCGCTGCCGCGGCAACGGCGCCGACAAGCAGTACCAGCATTGCGGTGGCGCAGGCGCGCAGCCTCGGGTTCATGATGACTCCGTTTGAAGGACCGAACGGGTGGACGATTCGCCCGCAGGGTGGATTCCACGGGTGATCCGCATGATACAGGCGCGCGCCGGCGGACGCGTGACGAAAGGGTCTGTGACGTCGGGACGCTCAGGCCGCCATGCCTCCTGGAATGCCGGGTAGTGGCGCCCGACGAGCTGACTGAACCGTTTGAGTTGTTGGTACCCCGACCGCGATTCGAACGCGGGACCTTCCGCTTAGGAGGCGGACGCTCTATCCCCTGAGCTATCGGGGCGCCGTGGACGGACGCGGAGCATTCTAGCGCAGCCGTGCGCGAGGCTTCGCCTGGGCCAGCGGTTACGGCCCGGTTGCGGTGGGAACATGCGACGGGCGGTGCGCCGCTGCCAGGGGTGCGGGTCGCGGCTGACGCCGTTCCTACGGTGGGGCGTAGTGCGGGTACAGTAGGCAGATGCGACCGGAACGCTTTGCGAAGCTCAAGGCGGTGCTCGACCGGCGTCAGCCGGACCTGACCGTGCTCGCCGAGGACGTGCACAAGCCGCACAACATCGCGGCGATCCTGCGCACAGCCGACGCGGTGGGTGTCACCGACCTGCACGCGGTCTCGCCGGGCGGCGAGTTTGCCCGCCATCGCGGTATCTCCGGCGGCAGCCGCAAATGGGTGCGCCTGCACCTGCATCGCGAGCTCGAGCTTGCGGTTGCTGAACTTAAAACATCAGGATTTCATATAGTTGCCGCTCATTTATCATCCTGTTCCACTGACTACCGCAAGTGGGACTTCACCCGGCCGACGGCGCTGCTGCTCGGCTCGGAGCTGCTCGGTGTTTCAGCCTCGGCTGCCGCACTCGCGGAGGCGCAGCTGCACGTGCCGATGCGCGGGCTGGTGGCGTCGCTGAACGTCTCGGTGGCGGCGGCGGTGATCCTCTACGAGGCGGCGCGCCAGCGCGAGGGGGCCGGGCTCTACGATCGCTGCCGGCTGGATCCGGCGACCTACCGTGAAATGCTCTTCGAGTGGTGCTACCCGCGGGTCGCGCGCCACTGCCGTGCGCGCGGCCTGCCCTACCCCGCGCTCGATGCCGAGGGCTTCATGGCGCCGCGGGAACCGGTGCGCTCGCTGCGCTCGGCTCTGCGGGGGCGAGGTAAGGCTCCCCATACTTCAGGCGCAGCGTCTTGACCTTGCCGTACCAGGGGATGCTGACGATGTAGAGATTGTCGTGCTCGGTGACGGCGATCGGCGGCACCTTCTTGCTGCCGTGGAGCTCGCGGATCAGCACCGGCATCGGTTCCGGGTGCGTCACCACCAGCACGACCTTGCCTTTCCACTCGCCGAGGATGCGCTCGAGCAGCCCCTTGACGTCGGTGACGTCGACCACGTGCACCGGCAGGCGCAGCGCCCGCGCCAGCGGCTCGGCGGTCTCCTGCGTGTGGCGATACTGGGTGGCGAAGATCGCGTCGACCCCGGTGACGACGTCGGCCCGGCCAAGCACGCGCGCCAGTTCCTCGGCCCGCGCCTGGCCCGCGGCGGACAGGCCCGGGTTGCTGCCGGTTCCAGCCTCGGTCTCGGCATAGCGCACGAACATGATGGTGGTGGTCGCCTGCGATTCGAAGAACCAGGCGAGCGCGAAAGCGAGCATCAGGAACAGCAGCACCGCGGCCTGGCGGCGCAGCCGGCGGCGGCGCCGGCGCCGCTCTTCGGGATTCATGCCCGCCCCCGCTGATCGTTCCCCTGCATGGGGCTGCATTCTACCGGCGCCACCGTGCCGGGGTCACGGCTGGAGTGCCTCAGGCGAGGCCCATCTCGATGAGCGAGAGCGTGGCCGGGGCCGGCAAGGCCGTGATGCCCAGCAGGCGCAGCCCGGCTTCCTCGGCCAGCGCGCGGAATTCCTCGCCAGTGCGCTCGCGCCCGCCGGTGAGCGCCATGATGTTGACGTCGAGGAACTTGTTCGGATCGGGCTCGTTCCCGGCCTTCATCACCGCATCGATGACCAGCAGCCGCCCCTCGCCACGTAGTGCTTCGCGACAGGCCTCGAGCACGGCCAGTGCGCGCGCATCGTCCCAGTCGTGCAGGATGCGCTTGAGGAGGTAGAGGTCGCCGCCTGGCGGGATGCTGCGGAAGAAATCGCCCGCCACCGCTTCCCAGCGCCCGTCGAAACGCGGATCGGCGAGCGCCTCGGGCACCGCCACCACCTGCGGCTGGTCGAGCAGCACGCCGTGCACCGCCTCGTGACGCTCCAGCACGGCGGCGAGCAGGCCGCCCTGGCCGCCACCAACGTCGACTACCCAGGGATAGCGTTCGAAGGGATAGCTCGCGGCGATGACCGGGTTCTCGTCCTGCGAAACCCGCGCCATGGTGCGGTCGAAGGCCGCATTCAGTTCCGGCTGTCCGGCCAGGTAGTCGAAGAAGGCGCGGCCGTGGGCGAGATCGAAAGCCGGATCGCCCGTGCGCAGCATGTCGGGCACCCGTTCGTAGGTGCGCCAGATCAGGTCCTGCCAGGCGCGCCGCAGACGGTCGCGCACCGAGCCGGGCACGCCGACGCGCAGCCCCTCGGCGCGTCGCGTCAGGTGAAAGCGCCCGGCCTCGTCCTCACGAAATACGCCGTGGGCCGCCGCAAAACGCAGCACCCGGTAGAGCGTCTCCTCGTGCAGGCCGGCAGCGGCGGCGAGCTCCGCCGCGGTGCGCGGGCCCGGGACGAGGCGGTCGGCGATGCCCTGCTCGGCCAGCGCGCCGAGGCAGCGCAGCAGCAGCGTGTCGGCATTGAGCTGCTGCAGGAATGCGCCGAGTTCGGTGTCGTGGATCCCGCGGGGGCTCATCGCAGCGCCCTCGCGTGCGGGACTGGCGGAGAGGGAGGGATTCGAACCCCCGAGGGACGTGAGTCCCTAACGGTTTTCAAGACCGCCGCATTCGACCGCTCTGCCACCTCTCCGGATCCCTCCCTGGTCCGTGGATATCCGCGCCTCGCCGCGGGGATGGGAATTGTCCCCGCTCATCCCGTCCGGCCGCAAGCGCTGCCTGCTGCGGACCTCAGGGCAACGGCGGCGGAGCGAGCCCGGTCGCCTGCGCCACGAAGGCCCACTGGTCGGCGTACTCCTCGACGAGCTTGCCGAGCGCGGCACCGGCGCCGTGGCCGGCCCGCCGTTCGATGCGGATCGGCACCGGGTTCGCGCAGCCCTGCGCGTGCTGCAGGGCTGCGGCGTACTTGTAGCTGTGCCAGGGAGCGACGCGGTCATCGTTGGCATCGGCCATCACCAGCGTCGGCGGGTAGCAGGTGCCAACCACGGTGTTGTGCAGCGGCGAGTAGCGGCGCAGCGCGCGGAACTCCGCCGGTACTTCGCTCAAACCGTAGTCGCTCGACCACTGCCGCGCGTTGGCACTCGTCAGCTGGTAGCGCAGCATGTCCATCACACCCACCGCCGGCACGGCGGCGGCGAACAGCTCCGGGCGCTGATTCAGTACCGCGCCGACGAGCAGCCCGCCGTTGCTCGCGCCCCAGATGGCGAGCTGGGTAGGGCTGCTGTAGCCGCCGGCGAGCAGCCACTCGGCGGCGGCGATGAAGTCGTCGAACACGTTCTGCTTCACGAGCCGTGTGCCGGCCTCGTGCCAGGCCTCGCCGAACTCCCCGCCGCCGCGCAGATTCGCCACCGCGAGCAGTCCGCCGGCCTCGAGCCAGGCGGCGCGCGCGGCAGAGTACACGGGCAACAGCGTGACATTGAAGCCGCCGTAGCCGTAGAGCACGGCCGGCAGCGGCCGGGTGCCGACCGGCAGGTCGCGCCGGTGCACCAGGGTGAGCGGCACTTCGGTGCCGTCGCGGCTGCGGTAGCGGAACTGGCGGGCGACGTACGCGCCCGGGTCGATCACCCCTGCCGGCACGCGCCAGGGCGTGACGCGGCCGCTCGCCGGCTCGTAGCGGTAGACGCCGCGTGGCGTGGTGTAGTCGGTATAGGAGAAGAAGGTCTCGGTGGCGTGCCTCTCACCGGTGAAGCCCGCGACGGTACCGGCACCGGGTAGCACCACCTCGCCCTGCGCGCGCCCGTCGGACCCGAAGACGCGCACGAGCGAGCGCAGGTCGGCGACGTACTGCACCAGCAGCCGGCCGCCTGTCAGCGATGCTGCGGTGATGGCATTCGCTGCCGCGGGCACCAATTCACGCCAGTGCTCCGGCGCCGGCTTGCGCAGGTCGACGGCGACCACGCGGCCGGTCGGTGCGCCTTGCGTGGTGTGCACGTAGAACACCGGCCCGTCGTTGCCGAGGAACTCGTAGCGCGCGTCCCAGCGGTCGAAAAGGCGCAGGGCCGCCGCCTGTGGCGCGGCGAGGTCGAGCACGTACAGGCCGCTTGTCTGGTAGCCGTCCTCGACCCGGATGACGAGATAGCGGCCGTCCTCGGTGGCGAGCGGGTACGGGTTGCGGGTCGGATGATCGTCGATCGCGTACACCTGCCGGTCGGCCGACTGCGGCGTACCGGGCACGTGCTGCCAGATCGCGACCTGGCGGCCGTCGTCCCAGCCGCCGCCCGCGCGCGCCGGATAGCGGCTGTACCAGAAGCTGCGCCCGTCGCGCGCCCAGGCGATGTCGGTGAACTTGGTGCCTTCGAGAACCTCGGGCAGGTCGCGCCCGGCAGCGACGTCGTGGACCTGCCAGTGGGTCCAGTCGCTGCCGCCGTCGGCCAGCGCATATGCGAGGTGGCGCCCGTCTGGGGCGAGTTCGAAACCGGCGAGCGATACCGTGCCGTCGGCGCGCCGCGCGAGCGGATCGACGACGAGGCGCCCGCGCGCGGCCGGGTCGTCGCTGATCCACAGGCTGTCCTGGTCGTCGCTGCCGCGGTTCCAGGTGTAGGCGTAGCGGCCGGCGCGCAGTTGCGGCACACCGAAGCGCTCGTAGTCGATGAGGGCGCGTAGCCTGGCGCGAAAACCCGCCCGCCCCGGCAGCGCGTCGAGCACGCTGCGCGCATAGGCGTCCTGCGCCGCGATCCAGACCTGCGTCTCCGTGCTCGTGACGTCCTCGAGCCAGCGGTAGGGATCGGCGATGCGCTCGCCGTGGTAATCGTCGACCTGGTCGCCGCGGCGCGTCGGCGGCGGGCCTGCGACGGCGGTGAGCGCCAGCACGGCAGCGAGCGCGGCGACGGCAGCGGTAACGCGCACGTTCAGCCCGCCGGCGGCCCGATCAGCGCCTGGCCGCCGAGGTAGGAGCGCAGCGCCTCGGGCACGACGATGGCACCGTCGGCGCGCTGGAAGTTCTCCATCACCGCGACGAGCGCACGGCCGGCAGCCACGCCCGAGCCGTTCAGCGTGTGCACGAGTTCGGGCTTGCCGGTCGCCGGGTTGCGCCAGCGCGCGCCCATGCGCCGTGCCTGGAAGTCCGTGAAGTTGCTGCACGAGGAAATCTCGCGGTACCTGCCCTGCCCCGGCAGCCAGACCTCGAGATCGTAGGTCTGCGCCGCGCCGAAGCCGATATCACCGGCGCACAGCGCCACCACGCGGTAGGCGAGCCCGAGCCGCTGCAGGATCGCCTCGGCATGGCCGGTGAGCGCCTCGAGCGCAGCGTCCGACTCCTCCGGGCGCACGACCTGCACCAGCTCGACCTTCTCGAACTGGTGCTGGCGGATCATGCCGCGGGTGTCCTTGCCGTAGGAGCCGGCCTCGGAGCGGAAACACGGCGTGTGCGCGGTGAGCTTCAGCGGCAGCTCGCGCGCCTCGAGGATGCGCTCGCGGACCAGGTTGGTGAGCGGCACCTCGGCGGTCGGGATGAGGTAGTACTTCGTCTCGCCCTGCACGGCAAACAGATCGGCCTCGAACTTCGGCAGCTGGCCGGTGCCCTCGAGGCTCGCGGCATTGGCGAGGTACGGCACGTAAGCCTCGGTGTAGCCGTGCGTCGCGGTGTGGGTGTCGAGCATGAGCTGGATCAGCGCGCGCTGCAGCCGCGCGAGCGGACCGCGCATCACCGCGAAGCGCGCCCCGGCGATCGCGCCGGCCGCCTCGAAGTCGAGCAGGCCGAGCCGCGTACCGAGGTCCACGTGGTCGAGCGGCGTGAAATCGAATGCTGGCGGCGTGCCCCAGCGGCGCAGCTCGCGGTTGGCGCTCTCGTCGCGCCCGTCCGGCACCGACGCGTGCAGCAGGTTCGGCAGCCCGAGATGCAGCGCCTTCAGGCGCGCCTGCACGCCTTCGAGTTCTGTCTCGGCGGCGGCGAGCGCGCCGCCGAGGTGCTCGACCTCGGCCAGCAGCGGGGCAATGTCGGCGCCCTGCGCCTTGGCGCGACCGATGCCCTTCGATTTGACGTTGCGCTCGTTGCGCAGCTGCTCGACGCGCAGCTGCAGCTCGCGCCGCTGCTCCTCGAGCGCCAGGTAGGCGTCGGTCTCGAACACGAAGCCGCGCCGCGCCAGGTTGTCGCGCACGCGCGCCGGCTCGGTTCGCAGCAGGCGGGGGTCGAGCATGGGTCGGTCACTCCGGCGCCGGTGGCGCCCTGCACGGCGCGCATTCTAACCGGTGCCGCGGCCGGGTAGCGCCCGGCGCTTCGCCCCTCAGGCCTTGCCCGGGCCACGGGCGGCGCGGTTACGCTCGCGCAGTTCGCGCAGCTTCTCGGCGATGCGCCCCTCCATGCCGCGTCCGCTCGGTTCGTAGTAGCGACGGCCTTCGAGCTCCGGCGGCAGGTACCTCTCGCCGGCAGCGAAGGCGTCCGGCTCGTCGTGGGCATAGCGGTAGCCGGCCCCGTGGCCGAGGCTCTTCATGAGCTTCGTCGGGGCATTGCGCAATTGCGGGGGCACCTCGAGCGAACCGTGGCCGGCGACGTCCTCGCGCGCGGCGCCGAAGGCTGCGTACACGGCATTGCTCTTGGCCGCACAGGCGAGAAACACCACGGCCTCGGCGAGCGCGAGTTCGCCTTCCGGGCTGCCGAGCCGCTCGTAGGCATCCCAGGCTTCGAGCGTGAGCGTCAGCGCGCGCGGGTCGGCCAGGCCGATGTCCTCGGTCGCCATGCGCACCAGGCGGCGTGCCAGGTAGCGCGGGTCGCAGCCACCATCGAGCATGCGCGCGAGCCAATAGAGCGCAGCGTCGGGGTCGGAGCCGCGCACCGCCTTGTGCAGCGCCGAGATCTGGTCGTAGAACACGTCGCCACCGCGGTCGAAGCGGCGCCAGCCACCGGCGACGACCTGCGCCAGCGTGTCCTCGCCGATCGTCGTCGCCTGCGCATCGGCGGCACGGGCGATACCGGCGGCGAGGTCGAGCAGGTTGAGCGCGCGGCGCGCATCGCCGTCGGCGGATTCGGCGAGGCGGCGCATCACCGCTGCATCCACGGCCAGGCCCAGTGCGCCGAGGCCGCGCTCGCGATCGGCAAGCGCGCGCTCGAGCAGCGTCACCAGGTCGTCGACCTGCAGCGCCCGCAGCACGTAGACCCGGGCACGCGACAGCAGCGCGTTGTTCAGCTCGAACGACGGGTTCTCGGTGGTCGCACCGATGAAGACCACCGTGCCATCCTCGACGAATGGCAGGAAGGCGTCCTGCTGGGCCTTGTTGAAGCGGTGTACCTCGTCGAGGAACAGCACGGTTGGGCGTCCGCGTTCACCCTGCGCGGTGGCCACCGCCTCGCGCACGTCCTTGACGCCGGCGAGCACGGCGGAAAGCCCGATGAAGCGCGCTCCGGTCGCCTGCGCGAGCAGGCGCGCGAGCGTGGTCTTGCCGGTGCCGGGCGGTCCCCAGAGCACCGCGGAATGCAGCGGCCGCGCCTCGATCAGCGCCGTGAGCGGCTTGCCCGGGCCAAGCAGGTGGGCCTGGCCGACGACCTCGGCGAGACTGCGCGGCCGCATGCGGTCGGCGAGCGGCTGCCAGGCCAGGCCCACGGCGTCACCTGCCGCTTCACCCTCAGCGCCCATCGCTGCGCACGCCGAGCAGCGCCTCGACCCGACCCGCCCAGTGGCGCAGTCCCGCCTGCGCCAGCAGCCAGCCGATGCCGATGCCGGCGCAGTCGGCGACCACGTCGGCGGCCTCCACCACGCGGTAGGGTGTCAGCCCCTGCAGCAGCTCGATCAGCACGCCGTAGGCGACCAGCATGAGGGCCACCCGCGGCGCCAGGCGCGGTTCGAAGATGCCGAGGAACCAGGTCATGAGGAAAGCGAAGACGAGTCCGTGCGCGACCTTGTCGCTGAGGAGCGGCGGCATGCGCGTTGCCATCGGCACCAGCGCCAGCGTGAGGACGAGCGCAAGCGCGGCGCAGCCGGCAGCGAGCCACAGCCAGCCGTAGCGCAACGGCTGCACGCTCAGGCCCGCCACGCGACCGGCGCCCGGTCCGGCCCCCGGCCGATCACAGCTCGCCCTCGCGGATCACGTCGACGCCAGGTGGCGGCTCGAAGCGGAAACGTGCCTCGGGCACCGGCGCATCGAGCCGGACGTCGGTGAGCACGATGCGCGTCTGCTGGCCAAGGCGGTCGGCGAGTTCGAAGCGCACCGGGGTGCGACCGGAGAAGCCGATCGTCACCGCCTCGAAGTCGGCGTCGGCCGCGCGCGGCCGCAGCTTCACCCAGGCGAGGTCCTCGCCTGACCATTCACTGACACGCTCGAAGCGCTCGAGTGCACTGCGCTCGCCGGTGAGCAGCGCTGCCGGGGTTTCACCGAGACCCGCGCCGAGCGCGCGCACCGTCACCTGCTCGAGGTCGGCCTCGTACAGCCACAGGCGCGTGCCGTCGGCGACGACGACGCGCTCGTAGGGTTCGCGGTAATCCCAGCGGAAGCGCCCGGGGCGCGCGAGCGCCATCGCGCCCTGCGCGCTCTCGACGAGATTGCCCTCGGCGTCGACGACCTCCTGGCTGAACTGCGCGGTGAGCGTGCGCACGCCGCCGAGAAAGGCTTCCAGGCGCGCCATGCCGGTGCTGGCCGGCCCAGCCGCGGGCAGCGACGGGCTGTGGACGGCGAGCAGCCCAGCCAGCAGCAGCGACAGCGTGCGCGCCACGACCGCTCAGTCGGCCGGCGGCGGCGGCGCCAGCACTTCGCGGAAGCCGTTCGACTGCAGCGGCCCGACCAGGCCCGCCTGCTCCATGGTCTCCACCAGGCGTGCGGCGCGGTTGTAACCGATCTTCAGCCGGCGCTGGATGCCGGACACCGAGGCGCGGCGCGTCTCGGCGACGATGCGCACCGCCTGGTCGTAGAGCGGATCAGCCTCGCCGTCGCCATCCTCGCCGCCACCGGCCGGCTCGCCGGAAATCCCGGGGATCGCCAGCGCCGGCCCTTCCAGCACCTCGTCGAGGTAACGCGGCTCGCCGCTGCCCTTCAGGCGCGCGGCGATGCGGTGCACTTCCTGGTCGGAAACGAAGGCACCATGCACGCGCAGCGGAGCGGCGGTGCCGGGCGCCATGAACAGCATGTCGCCGTGGCCGAGCAGGCTCTCGGCGCCGCCCTGGTCGAGGATGGTGCGCGAGTCCACCTTGGCCGACACCTGGAAGGCGATGCGGCAGGGAATGTTGGCCTTGATGAGCCCGGTGATCACGTCCACCGAGGGCCGCTGGGTGGCGACGATCATGTGGATGCCGGCGGCACGTGCTTTCTGCGCGAGGCGCGCAATCAGCTCCTCGACCTTCTTGCCGACGATCATCATCAGATCGGCAAGCTCGTCGATGATGACGACGACGAACGGCATCGACTCGAGCGGGCGTGCCTCGGCGGGGTGGCCTTCGGCGGTCATCGGCGGCACCGGGTCGAGGATCACCTCGCCCTTCTCCTGCGCGGTGCGGATCTTGCGGTTGTACCCGGCGATATTGCGCACGCCGAGCGCGGCCATCAGCCGGTAGCGGCGATCCATCTCCACCACGCACCAGCGCAGCGCGTTAGCCGCGTCCTTCATGTCCGTGACCACCGGGCAGAGCAGGTGCGGGATGCCCTGGTAGACGGAGAGCTCGAGCATCTTCGGGTCGATCATGATCAGGCGCACCTCGTCGGGGCGCGCCTTGTAGAGCAGGCTGAGCACCATGGCGTTGATACCGACGCTCTTGCCCGAACCGGTGGTGCCGGCGATCAGCAGGTGCGGCATGCGCTGCAGGTCGGCCACCACCGACTTGCCGGAGATGTCCTTGCCGAGCGCGAGCGTCAGCGGCGAGGGCATCTCCTCGTACGCCTTGGAACGCAGGATGTCGCCGAGGGTTACGAGCTCGCGCGTCTCGTTGGGGATCTCCAGGCCGACGGTGGACTTGCCCGGGATCACCTCGACCACGCGCACGCTGATCGCCGAGAGCGAGCGCGCCAGGTCCTTGGCGAGCCCGCTGATCTGGCTCACCTTGACGCCCGGTGCGGGATTCAGTTCGAAGCGGGTCACCACCGGGCCGGGATGCACCGACACGACCTCGACCTCCACGCCGAAGTCACGCAGCTTCAGCTCCACCAGGCGCGACATGGCCTCGAGCGCCTCGGTCGAGTAGCCCGGGCCGTGCGGCGGGGCGTCGTCGAGCAGCGACAGCGGCGGCAGCTCGCCCGCCACCGGCTGGTCGGCGAACATGTGCGACTGGCGTTCCTGCTCGACCCGCACGCTCGGTTCTGGCGGGGCCACCACGGGTTCGATCTTCGGCGGCGGCTTCTTCGCGACCTTCCTGCGCTCGGCGCGCACCACTTCCTGGCGCTGCTCCTGCGCCTGCTTCATCTCGGCGCGCTCGCGCAGCGTGCGCGCGAGGCCGCGCACGCGCTCGATGCCGTCGAGCACGGCCCGGCCGGTGCCATCCATGACCGCCAGCCAGGACACCCCGGTGAACACCGACACCCCGGCCAGCCACAGCGCGAGCAGCAGCAGGGTCGCACCGGCGATGCCGAGCGTGCCGGCGAAACCGCGGCCGACGAGCTCGCCGAGCGCGCCACCCGCCGACTGCGGCAGCAGGCCGGGCGCGAAGTGCAGCGTGGCGAGTCCGCAGCTCGTAAGCAGCGTCATCACGAAGCCCGCGAATCGCGTGGCGAGTACGGTGCGGTCGACAGGTCCGGGCACGCGGCGCAGCGAGTACAGGAGCCACCCCGCCAGGGCCGCCATCAGCGGCAGCAGGTAGGCGGGGCCGCCGAACAGGCTGAAGGCGATGTCGGCGAACCAGGCGCCGCCTGCCCCGATCTGGTTGCGCACCGGCATGCCGTCGCCGGTGTGACTGAAGCCGGGGTCGCGCGGGTCGTAACTGAACAGCGCGGCGAGCACGATGAGCGCGAGCGCGCCCAGCACCCACAACGCCGACTCGCGCAGCGCGTTGGCCGTGGGGGCGGAAGCGACACTATCGCCGTCGAGGCGGGCTGCTCTGCTCACTTGAGATATCGCGACAACAACTGACGTCAACTACTTCTGCGCCAAAGTAGTTGCAGGCCATCATAGCAGCAAAGCCCGCGCCGGTTGAACAGCGGCGGCGCACGCACGCGGACTTGGCCGGCTGCACGGTTTGTTCCTACACTACCGCGCCGTCCGGCCGCGGCCGGACCCCGTGCCACACACGACCCGCACTGCCCCATCGACGAGGACTGCGCATGGCTGATGTCCGACACGCCCGCCTGATCATCCTGGGATCGGGGCCGGCCGGCTACACGGCTGCCGTCTACGCGGCGCGCGCCAATCTGCAACCGCTGCTGCTCACCGGGCTCGAGCCCGGTGGCCAGCTCATGAACACGACTGAGGTCGACAACTGGCCCGGTGGCACCGAGGGGCTGCAGGGCCCGCAACTCATGGAGCAGCTGCGCGAACACGTCGCACGGCTGGGGGTCGAGACGGTGTTCGATCACATCGCGAGTGTCGATCTCGCCGGCCGGCCGCTGCGCCTGCACGGTGGCGAGCGCGCCTACACGGCCGATGCCTTGATCATCGCCACCGGTGCTTCGGCGCGCTACCTCGGGCTGCCGAGCGAAACGCGGCTGCGCGGCAAGGGGGTCTCGGCCTGCGCCACCTGCGACGGATTCTTCTATAAGGGTCAGGACGTGGCGGTGGTCGGCGGCGGCAACGTCGCCGTCGAGGAGGCGCTCTACCTCGCCAACCTCTGCCGGCGCGTGACGCTGGTGCACCGGCGGGGAGCGCTGCGCGCCGAGAAGATGCTGCAGCAGAAGCTGCTCGCGCGCGCCGGTGCGGCCGGCAACATCGACATCGCCTGGCACCAGGAGATCGCCGAGGTCCTCGGCGACGACCGCGGCGTCACTGGCGTGCTGCTGCGCGATACCCGCGATCCGTCCGCCACGCGCCGGCTCGCCGTGACGGGTCTGTTCATCGCCATCGGCCACGACCCCAACACCGCCCCCTTCGCCGGCCAGCTCGCCATGCAGAACGGCTACATCGTCGTGCGATCCGGGCTCGCCGGTGGCGCCACGGCGACCAGCGTACCGGGCGTGTTCGCGGCGGGCGACGTTGCCGACCACGTGTACCGCCAGGCCATCACCTCGGCCGGCTCCGGCTGCATGGCGGCACTGGATGCCGAGAAATACCTCGATGCGCTGGCGCACTGATTGACAGCACGGGTGCACGCGCCCGACGCTTGCCCCGTTTGCCCGGCGCAGGATCGACGGCGTGCAGGCCCGCATCGTCCACCACATCGAGGAACTCGACGCGCGCGAGTGGAACCAGCTCGCCGGCGACGCGCAGCCGTTCCTGCGCCACGAGTTCCTCGCCGCGCTGGAGGCGACCGGCTGTGTCGGCCCTGGCACCGGCTGGCTGCCCGAGCACCTGGTGCTGCGCGACGACGCCGGCGGGCTCGTCGGCGCCCTGCCGCTTTACCGCAAGGCCGATTCCTGGGGCGAGTTCGTCTTCGATTTCGCTTGGGCGGATGCCTACCGGCGCGCCGGGCTGGCCTATTTCCCGAAGCTCGTCGCCGCGGTGCCGTTCACGCCGGCTACCGGACCACGCCTGCTCTGCGCGCCGGGACCGGCGCAGGCGGCAGTGCGCAGCGCGCTGCTCGAGACCGCACTCGCGCACGCACGCGACAGCGGCATGTCGTCGCTGCACGTGCTGTTTCCCGCGGAGCACGAAGCGCGCGCCCTGGCGGCGGCCGGGCTGCTGCTGCGCCAGGACTGCCAGTTCCACTGGCACAACCGTGGCTGGGCGACGTTCGACGAGTTCCTCGGCGCCTTCACCGCGGAGAAACGCAAGAAGGCGCGACGCGAGCGACGCCGCGTCACCGAGGCAGGCGTGGAACTGCGCGTCCTGGCCGGTGGGGAGATCGACGCGCCGTTGTGGGACGAGATCCTGCCGCTCATCGCCAGCACCTTCTGGCTGCGCGGGCGCGAGCCCTATCTCACCGATGCCTTCTTCCGGCGCGTGGCGGCCACCATGCCGCAGACGCTGCTCGCGGTGGTCGCGCGCCACGGCCGCGCGACGGTTGCCGCAGCCCTCTGCTTTCGCGGCACAGACACGCTCTACGGCCGCTACTGGGGCAGCACCGGCGCCTACCACAGCCTGCACTTCGAGACCTGCTACTACCAGGGCATCGAGTACTGCATCACGCACGGGCTGCAGCGCTTCGAGCCCGGCACGCAGGGCGAGCACAAGATCGCGCGCGGCTTCGTACCGCAGACGGTGTGGTCGGCGCACTGGTTGTCGGACCCGCGTTTCGCCGCTGCCATCGACCGCTTCCTCGACCGTGAGCGCCGCCACGTCGAGCACTACATCGACGCGGCCACCGGGCACGTGCCGTACCGCCAGGAAGCGCCGTGAACCTGCGGCGCAAACTCGCCTGGATCGAGCCGGACAGTGCGCCCGACAGTTTTCCCGATCCGCGTCGCGCCTGGCGCCAGCCGAACGGCCTGCTCGCCGCCGGCGGGGACCTTGCGCCGGCACGCCTGCTCGCCGCCTACCGGCAGGGCATCTTCCCGTGGTACAGCGCAGGCGAACCGATCCTGTGGTGGTCGCCCGACCCGCGTGCGGTGCTGCTGCCGGAGGATTTCCACTGCTCGCGTCGGCTCGGCCGCACGCTGCGCAGCGGACGTTTCGCCGTCTCGGTCGACCAGTGCTTCGGCCGGCTCATCCGCCTGTGTGCGAGCACGCGTGCGGCGCAGGGCACCTGGCTCGGACCGGCGATGATCGAGGCCTACGAGGCGCTGCACGCACTCGGCTGGGCGCACTCGATCGAAGCCTGGCGCGACGGCGAACTCGCCGGTGGCGTGTACGGCGTGGCGCTCGGCGGGGTGTTCTTCGGCGAGTCGATGGTCAGCCTGCAGCCCGATGCCTCGAAGGTGGCGCTGGCGGGCCTGGCGCGGATGGCGACCGATGCCGGCATCGGCATGATCGACTGCCAGGTACCGAACGGCCACCTGGCGCGTCTCGGCAGCCGGCTGCTGCCAAGGGAGGAGTTCCTGGCGCGGCTGGCAGACCTGGCCGCAGCCGGGCCGGCACAGCGGCTGCGGGCGATGCCACCACAGCCGACGGAGGTCGGCCTGGCGGTATCCACGCATGGCTGATGGTGCCCCCGTCGCGGGTGCCGTGCTGCCGGCGGCAGGTCGCGGCTGGCGCTCCCACAGAAGTAAGGAGTTCTGCCGTGTCCTGCGGAAGCAGCGCCAGCCGCGACC
>CAUJIY010000091.1 GCA_963205295.1 Pseudomonadota bacterium | reverse complement strand
CTGCAGCTGCGCACGCTGGCCGACGGATTCCCGGGACTGTTCTGCTACGTCGATCGCGACTACATCGTGCGCTTCCTCAGCAACCGCTATGTCGAGCACTTCGGCCGGCCGCGGGAGGAGCTCGTCGGCCGGCACCTCATCGACCTGACCGGGCCCGCGCGCTTCCTGGCGAGCAAGTCGGCCCTCGATGCGGCGCTGGCCGGTGATTCGCGCAGCTTCGAAGATACGCGCCGGATGCCGGACGGCAGCCCGCGCCACTACGCGATCAGTTACCAGCCAGACCGCGACGGGGATGGCGAGGTGCGCGGCTTCATGGCCATCGGGCTCGACATCACGGAGCTGCGCACCGCCGAGCACGCACTGCAGGAGAAGACGCGCGAACTGTCGCGCTCGAACCACGATCTCGAGCAGTTCGCCTACGTCGCCTCGCACGACCTGAAAGCACCGCTGCGTGCCATCGAGGTGCTGGTGGAATGGCTGCGCGCGGATCTCGCCGGCCATGACCAGGGCGAGGTGCAGGAGAACCTCGGGCTGCTTACCCAGCGCACCGCACGCCTGAGCCGCCTCCTCGACGACCTGCTGGCCTACTCGCGGGCCGGACGCAGCGGTGCCGCGATCGCCGCGGTCGACACGGGGCAGATGGTGCGCGACATCGCAGTGTTGCTGGCGCCGCCGCCGGCCATGCAGATCGAGGCCGACGCGTCGTTGCCGGTGATCGGCGCCGCCACGGCACCGCTCGAGCAGGTGCTGCGCAACCTCATCAACAACGCCGTCAAGCACCACCCGACCGGCAGCGGCCGGGTACGGGTCTCCGCCGAGCGACGCGACGACGCGGTGGTGTTCGCCGTCGAGGACGACGGCGCCGGGATTCCGCAGGAGTTCGCCGAGAAAGTCTTCCAGATGTTCCAGACGCTCAAGCCCCGCGACGAAGTCGAGGGCAGCGGCATGGGACTCGCCATCGTCAAGCGCATCGTCGAGGACCAGGGCGGGCGGGTCTGGTTCCGCCCCGGTGACGGCGGGCGTGGCACGGTGTTCCGCTTCACCTGGAAACCCCTGCCCGTGGACGCTACCGGGAGCGAACAACGTGACACCGCCACGCGCCGGCATCTTGCTGGCTGACGACGACCGCGTCGACGCCAAGGCATTCCTGCGCACGCTCGGCACACTCGGCAGCGGCTGCGAGGTCACCGTGGCGCGCGACGGCGTGGAGGCCTGGGAGCTGCTCACCGACACCGCGCGCACACCGCCGGCGCTGATCGTGCTCGACATCAACATGCCGCGTATGGACGGGCTCGAGCTGCTGCACCGGATCCGGGAAGAGCCGGCCCTGCACGACACGCCGGTGTTCGTCCTCACCACCTCGGACGACGAGAGCGACCGCTACCGCGCCATGCAGCTCAGCATCGCGGGCTACATCGTCAAGGGCGGACTCGGGCCGGGGTTGAAGCGCGCGCTGGCGCTGGCGGGAGTCGCGGCTGGCACCGCTTCCACGGGGTCAGATGATCTGGCCGGAGCTGTGGGAGCAGCGCCAGCCGCGAACGCCCAACCTCAGACCGCCCGCCCCACCGCATAACCCGCCACCGCCGCACCGAGGCCGAGCACGAGCTGTGCGGCGACGTTGGCGAACAGCCGCCACCAGGCAGCGTCGAGTGCGAGGCCGAGCGACTCGAAGGCGAAGGCCGAGAAGGTGGTGAAGCCGCCCAGACAGCCGGTGAAAAGGAATATCCGCAGGTCCGGCCCGAAGAACTGACGCGACTCGGCCAGTCCACCGACGAGGCCGATCAGCAGCGACCCGACGACATTGACCACCAGTGTCCCGATCGGGAACAGCAGGCCGGGCAGCCAGCGGTGCACGGCGCCGCTCACGAGGAATCGCAGCAGCGAGCCGAGTGCACCTCCGAGGGCGACGAGTGCAACCTGCAGCGCGGAGATGTTCACGGACGGAAGGGTAACCGGGATCTGGCCGACGGTGCAGCCGCGCCCACAACCTCACGCCGCGGCCTTCTCCGCCGCCCGCCCCTTCAACCCGAGCCCGGCCAGCACTGCCGCGGCCATGACGACCCCGATCGCGACGAAGCCCGCCTGGAAACCGGCCGGGGTGCCGGCACCGCGCGAAGCGGCGATGGCGCCGACCAGGGCCGTGCCGGTGAGCTGGCCGATCGACAGCACCACGGCGAGCAGTCCCTGCGCGGCGGCGCGTTGCGCCTCGCCGGCCTCGTGCATGACGACGTAGCGCAGCGGCGCACCGAGCAGGGCTGACAACCCGAGGCCGGAAGCGAGCTGGCCGATGATGAACACCGTCTTGCTGGTCGAGCCGAACGCGAAGCAGAAGTAGCCCACGGCTGTCAGCACCAGTCCCGCCAGGATGACGACCCTGGAGCCGATGCGGTCGAGCAGCCGTCCGGCCAGCGGCGAGCCGACGACGAGCGCGGCCACTGTCCACAGCATGAAGAAGCTCGCGTCGTGCACGGTCATGCCGAGCGCCACCACGGCGAGCGCCGGCAGGAACACGCCGCTCGTCTCCGCCATGCCGGTACAGGTGGCGATCACGCCGGCGAGGATCATCTGCCGCGAGCGGAACAGCCGCGGTTGCAGCACCGGATCGGCAGCCCGCTTCTCGACGCGCCAGAACAGCGGCATCAGCACCAGTGCCAGCAGGATCGGTCCGCCGGTGCCAGGCGTCGCGAGCCCCATCAGCGGCCGGGTCTCGTCGAGGCTGGTGATGCCGTAGGCCAGCGCACCGAGCAGCACCGAGAGCAGCCCCGTACCCGCCAGGTCGAAGGGCCGGCGCTCGGCCGGGCGCGTGGCCGGCAGCAGCCGTGTGGCACCGATCATCAGCAGCACCGCGATCGGCAGGTTGACGAGGAACAGCCAGTGCCAGGTCGCGTACTTGAGGAAGACGCCGGCGAGCGGCGGCCCGATGAGGAACGCGATGCCGAACACCGCACCGATCAGGCCGAGCGCACCGCCGCGCTTGTCGGCAGGAAAGGTGTCGCCGATCACGGCGGCAGCCACTGGCAGGATGCCGCCGGCACCGATCGCCTGGATGACGCGGCCGGCGAGCAGCATCGTGAAGCTCGTCGACTGGGCGACCACGAGCGAGCCGATACCGAACAGCGCCACGTCGAGCAGGTACACACTGCGGCGCCCGAAGCGGTCGGAGAGCTTGGCCATGATCGGCGTGCTGACCAGGCTCAGCAGCACGTAGATGTTGAATACCCAGGCCATGCCGCGGGTACCGACCTGGAATTCCTCCTGGATCGCCGGCAGGGCGGGCCCGACGATGGCGATATCGAGCGCGCCCATGAGGACGCCGATGAACAGCAGCAGCAGGACCTTGTTGCGTTGTTTTCCGTCCATGAGGCTTTCCGGGCTCCCGATGCGGGCCGCTCATGGTAGCGGGGCCGGTCGCGACCGCGGAGCATCCTGTCGATAAACGAAGGGCCCCTGGCGGGGCCCCTGGTAACTGGAGCGGGTGATGGGAATCGAACCCACGTTAGTAGCTTGGGAAGCTACAGTTCTACCATTGAACTACACCCGCATCGGCCGGGAATATTAAGTGTGCGATACCCGGGCCAGCAAGCGCCTGTCGAAGCAGCCGACGGGCCGCTAATCTGTTTCGGTTACGAGAGGTTACGGAACCACGACCCATGACCGCAGACCCCGAACCCGCCGCCCGGCGCACCGTGCGCAGTTACGTGCTGCGGGCCGGACGCGTCACCGCCGGCCAGCAGCGAGCCCTGGCCGAGCTGTGGCCACGCCTGGGCCTCGACCGGGACCACCGGCCGTTCGACTTCGACGCGGTGTTCGGCAGGCGGGCGCCACGCACCCTCGAGATCGGTTTCGGCGACGGCGAGCTGCTCTGCGAGATGGCGCGGGCGGCCCCGGAGCGGGACTTCATCGGGGTCGAGGTCCACGAGCCGGGCATCGGCCACTGCCTGCTGCTGATCGAGCGGCTCGGGCTCACCAACGTACGCCTCGTGCGCCACGACGCGGTCGAGGTGCTGCGCGAGCAGGTCCCGCCCGCGGCGCTCGACACGGTGAATCTCTTCTTCCCGGACCCGTGGCCGAAGAAGCGGCATCACAAACGCCGCATCGTCCAGCCGGAATTCCTGCGGCTTGTTGCGTCGAGGCTGAAGCCGGGCGGCCTGTTCCACGTGGCCACGGACTGGGCGCCGTACGGCGAGCACATCGCTGCCGTGGCCAGCGCGGAACCGGCCTTCGAGCAGCCGCCGATGGCGCCGCCGGGGCGGCCACGAACGCGGTTCGAGCGCCGCGGCGAGCGCCTCGGCCATGCGGTCTACGAGCAGGCCTGGCGCCGCTCGACCGGGCCTGTCGGCTGAGTTATAAAGAGGCCGTGCCCGGGCGGCGATTCCGGGCGAAAACC
>CAUJIY010000090.1 GCA_963205295.1 Pseudomonadota bacterium | reverse complement strand
GCTCGGCCGAGATCTTGCTGCGCGCCTCGTCGTCGGGACGCGTGCTCGAGGTCACGAGCCGCAGCACGTCGCGTCGCTCGGCGAAGAGGTACTGCTCGATCGCCTCGCGCATGCGCGCGTGGCTCGACAGCGTGAACTTCTCGCCGGCCTTGAACGCCACCATCGCCTTGCGCACCACTTCCTGGCGGAACGACTGCTTGCCCGAGTCCGAGATGCGGATCTTCTCCTCGACGGCACGCAGGAAGCGCTCGTCCGGCAGGCGCGTCTCGCCGGTGATCGGGTCCTTGACCTCGCGCGCATCGAGCGAGGCCTCGACCTCGTCGAGGTATTTCTCGAGCAGCTGCTGCGCCTCGCCCTCGAACGAGGCGAACAGCGCGCGGTGCACGTCCTCCTTGACCCAGCGGTTGTAGAAGTCCTTGCGGGCCACGACGAGGTGGTCGATCCACTGCTTCTTCTGGCGCGCGTCCATGCGCGCGTCGCTCTCGATCGCGTCCTTGAGCGCGAGCAGCAGCTCCATGCTGGTGAGACTCTTCGTGTCGCTGCGCGTGATCGCGTTGGAGATCGCGTTGATCACGAAGCGCGGGCTGACGCCGGAGAGCCCCTCGTCGGGCGACTCGGTGTGCAGCCGCGCGGCCTCGCTCTCCGGGAAGCCCTCGACGGCCTCGCCGGCGTAGATGCGCAGCTTCTTGGAGAGGTCCAGGCCCTCGCGCTCGGGCCGCACGAGCCGCGTCAGGATCGCGAACACCGCCGCGAGCGACAGCGCGTGCGGGTCGAGGTGCACGTCGCGGAACGCCGGCGCACCGGCGACCAGCTTGGCGTAGATCCGCGCCTCGTCCTTGTAGGACAGCGCGTAGGGCACGCGCACGATGACCATGCGATCGAGCAGGGCCTCGTTCTCCTTCTCCTGCAGGAACTTGTTGAACTCGGCGAGATTGGTGTGCGCGACGATGGTCTCGTCGAGATGGATCAGCGGGAAGCGCGACACCTTGACGTTCTTCTCCTGCGTAAGCGTGAGCAGCAGGTAGAGGAACTCGCGCTTGACCTTGAGGATCTCGATCATCTCGAGCATGCCGCGGCTGGCGGCATAGACCGCTCCGCTCCACGACCAGGCGCGCGGATCGCCCTCGTCGCCGATCTCGGCCACCTTCGAGAGGTCCACCGACCCGACGAGGTCAGCGATGTCCGCCGTGGTCGGGTCATGTGGCGCGTAGGTACCGATGCCGACACGCGACGCCTCGGACAGGAACACCCGCTCGACCGGGAACTTCATGAAGTCGCCCTGGAACTCGTCGTCGAGCCGGGCGCGGCTGTAGGGCGAGAGTTCGCCGGTGACCTCCACGCCGTAGGTCTCGCGGAAACGTCCGCGCATGCTCGCCGGCACCAGGTTGAGCGGCGACTCGTGCAGCGGTGAGCCCTGCAGCGCGTAAAGGGCACCGCGATCGGTGTGGCTGTATTCCTCCAGACCGCGTTTCATCAGGATCACGGCCGATGACTTGCCGCCGGAGGGCGGGCCGAGCAGCAGCAGGAGGCGTCGACCCACGTCGGATCCCGCACTCGCCGCCTTGAAATACTCGACCACGCGGTCGAGCGCGTCATCGATGCCGTAGAGCTCGTTGGTGAACAGTTCCTTCGGATTGCTGCCCCCGGGGGCAGCCTGTGGATCGATGCGTTCGGCACGGTACCAGCAGAGCATGTCGTAGAGGTACTGGTGGCTCGAGCGTACGAACTGCTGCGGCGCCGAGGGCAGCACGTCGCGCAGATAGTCGGCGAAGCTGCCGCGCCAGCGCGTCGCCTTGTGGTGCGAGGCGAAGTTCGCGAGCTCGTCCATGAAGCCGCCATTGCGGCCCAGCGAGGCTTCGCGCCCGGAGTCAGTTACGCTCGTCATGCCAATCTCCTCGTGAAATACCAGAGACCCGCAGAGAAAGCTTTTCTCCATCGCCTGTTCTTGTTGTTTGCTGTCGTGTGCTTCTTTGACGTCGTCTCCTGCCCGTCAGGTCCAATGGCCGCACCGCTTCCGCCTGCGATCCGCGCCCCCAAAGTTCGTCGCCAGACTCTTATTTCATTGAACAGAAGTCTGTGAGGACAATCACAGTCCACCTATCTTTTATACATAACCGTGGGGCCCTACAAGCCGCGATGCTCTGCCCGCGACCGGCTGCGTGCGAGCGCATCGGCGCGCTGCGGCAAGCGGAACTCCGGATCGCGGCGGCGCCGCGACCGCGGGAGGCCGGGCTACTCGGCCCGCAGCGCCTCGACCGGGTCGAGAGCCGCCGCACGCTGCGCCGGGACGACGCCGGCGGCAAGCCCGATCAGCACGGCGACCGCTTCGGCGGCCACGACGTAGGGCAACGCGATCCCGACCGGCAGTGCCGGTACTGCCACGCCGAGCAGCACCACAGTGAGCCCGCCGACGAGCAGACCGCCGGCACCGCCGATGCCGGCGAGCAGGATCGACTCGCCGAGGAAGATCGCGCGGATCTGGGCGCGGCCCGCGCCGATCGCGCGCAGCAGCCCGATCTCCGCCGTACGCTCGCGCACCGCAATGGTCATGATGGTAAAGATGCCGACGCCTCCGACCAGCAAGGAGATGCCACCGAGGGCGGCGACGGCGAAAGTGACGATGTCGAGCACGGAGCCGAGCACATCGAGCATCTGCTGCTGGGTGGTGATGGTGACGTCGAGGCCGCCGTGGCGGGCAATGATCATGCGTTCGATGCCGGCCACGACCTCGTCGGCCGGCACGGCTTTGTCGTACAGCACGTCGATTTCGAACAGGCCCTGCCGGTTGTACAGCTCCAGGGCACGTGCCGCCGGGATGTAGACGGTGTCGTCGAGATCGAAGCCGAGCACCTGGCCCTTCGGCTCCATGACGCCGATCACCCGGTAGCGCTCGCCACCGACACGCAGCAGTTCGCCGAGCGGACTGCGCTCGCCGTACAGCTCGTGGCGCATCTTTGCGCCGAGCACGGCAAGCGGACGCGGCGCACGCGGGTCGTCGGCAGGCAGGAAGGTGCCGAGCGCCACCCTGAAATCGAAGGCCGTCTGGAACTCGGGCCCGACGCCGCTGATGTTGGTGCTGCGCTCGCGGCCGCCACCCTCCACCGAGGCGGTGCCCTGCACGACCGGCACGGTATTCAGCACGAAGGGTACGCGCTTCAGTGCTTCGGCGTCGTCGATGGTGAGCGGACGCACCGAACCGAAGATGCCGGTCGACGCGCCGAAGGTCGTGCTGCGGCCGGGATTGATGCCGATGATGTTGGTGCCGAACTGCGTGAACTGCTCGAGCACGTACCGGTGCAGTCCCTCCCCCATCGAGGTCAGCAGAACCACTGCAGTGACGCCGATGCCGATACCGAGGGCGGTCAGGACGCTGCGCAGCCGGTGCGACAACGCCGAGTGCGTGGCGAAGCGCACCAGTTCCCGGCCATTCATCTCAGCGTCCCGCCAGGGCGGCGATGGGATCGAGCCGGGCCGCCCGGCGCGCCGGCAGGATGCCAAACCCGACCCCGCAGCCGAGCGCAACCAGGCACGCACCGGCCAGCGCCCAGCCGGGCGGCTCGAAGGCGAGGTCCGGGTACAGCGCGCGCATCAGGACCAGGGCGGCATAACCGAGCACCAGTCCGGCCAGCGCCCCGCAGGCGGCGAGGATCATCGCCTCGGTGAGGAACAGGCGCGTCACCTGGCGGCGACTGGCGCCGAGTGCCTTGAGAAGTCCGATCTCCGCGGTACGCTGGCTCACCGCCACCAGCATCACGTTCATGATCAACACCCCCGCCACCACCAGGCTCACCGCGGCGATGCCGGCGAGCGCGGCGGTGAGCGCGCCGAAGATGCCATCGAAGGTCGTCAGCACGGCGTCCTGGGTGATGACGGTGACGTCCTCCTGGCCACGGTGGCGCTCCTTGAGGATGCGCACGACGTCGCGTTGTGCACCCGCCACGGTCTCGCGGCCGGTCGCCTGGATCAGCAGGCGAAACAGGCCTGGTACGTTGAGGAGCTGCTGGGCCGCTGCGACCGGCATCAGTACCAGCTCATCCACGTTGGCCATGATCGACATGCCCTGCGGGGCCAGCACGCCGGCAACGCGGCAGCGCCGGTCGCCGACCCGCAGCCAGTGCCCGACCGGCTGGAGGCCGGCGAAGAGTTCCCGCCGCAGGGTGTCGCCGAGGACGCACTCCGGGGAAGCACGGTCCCAGTCCTGGTCGCGGAGGAACTCCCCCGTCGCCATGCGCCACTGGCGGATCTCGACCATCGCAGCCGTGGTGCCCATGACGGTGATGTCCCGCTCCAGGCCGCCGAACGACACCGTGGCAGCGCCGACGACGAGCGGTGCGACCCTGGCGACGGCGCGGCTGCGCAGCACCGCGCGCGCATCGTCGAGCGTCAGGTCGCGCGGCGACTCCCCGGCCATCAGCCCGGGGCCCATGCCGGTGGTCTCGGTCTTGCCGGGCAGCACCACCAGCAGGTGCGTACCGAGCGCCCGGAACTCGTCGGTGACAAAGCTGCGGGCTGCCTCACCGAGCGCGGTCAGCACCAGCACCGCGGCAACACCGATCGCCGTGGCGAGCAGCATCATCGCCGTGCGCAGCGGGTAGCGCAGCAGGGCGCCGGCGGCCACGCGGGTGCAGTCGCCGAAGGTCACGCCTGCGCCGCCCGCAGATCCTCGACCACCCGTCCGTCGCGCAACCGCAACCGCCGCCTGGCGCGCTCGCCGATCTGCAAATCGTGCGTGACCACGATCAGCGTCAGGCCGCGCTCGTTCAGCGTCTCCATGATGCGCACGATCTCGGCCCCGGATCCCGTGTCGAGGTTGCCGGTCGGCTCGTCGGCGAGCAGCAGCCGGGGCTGCATGACGATCGCCCGCGCGATGGCCACCCGCTGGCGCTCGCCGCCGGAGAGCTGCGCCGGCCGGTGATCGGCGCGATCGGCGAGCCCGACACCGGCGAGCGAGCGGTGGGCGCGCTCGCGGCGCTCGGCACCGCCGATCCCGGCGAGCAGCATCGGCAGCTCGACGTTCTCGGCCGCCGTCATGCGGGGCACGAGGTGGAAGGACTGGAACACGAAGCCGATCTGCGCCTGGCGGGTGGCCGCAAGCTGGTCGTCCCCCATCGTCGAGGTGTTCACGCCGTCGAGCCAGTAGGCGCCGACGCTCGGCGTGTCGAGCAGGCCGAGCACATTGAGCAGCGTGGACTTGCCCGAACCCGACGGTCCCATGATCGAGAGGTACTCGCCGGCCTCGATGGTGAGGTCGACCTGGTCGAGGGCACGCACCTGCTGGCCACCCACCTCGAAGGTGCGCCCAAGGGCCTCCAGGCGGATCATCGCCATGCGGTGCGCCTACTCGCGCACCGCTCGGGCGCCGTCGCGCACCCCGGCGCGGTCCACCGACAGCACCACGAGCTCGCCCTCCGCCAGGCCCGCGAGGACCTCGGTGTATTCCCAGTTCGACACGCCGCGGCGGATCTCGCGCGAGCGCAGCACTCCGCCATTCTCGTCCAGCACGTAGACGCTGTGGCCATCGATTACCGCCTGGGTCGGCACCCGCAGCACGTTCTCGCGTGTATCGAGGATCACCTCGACATCGGCGCTGTACCCGGGCAGCAGGTTGCTGGCGGCCGCATTCTCGATCTCCGCCTCGATCTCCACGGTCCGCGCCTGTTTCTCCGCATCCATGACGTAGGGCGCCACGCGCCGCACGAAGCCGGTGAACTTGCGGCCCGGGAAGGCGTCGAGCGTGATCGCGGCACGCTGGCCGGCACGAACGGCGGGGGCGTCGACCTCGTCGATCGGCGCGCTGATATACAGACAACTGGTGTCGACGATGTCCACGGTCGGCGGGGTCGGCACGCCAACCGGCGATGGCGTCACCACCTCGCCCAGTTCGCCGTTGATCTCGGCGATCACGCCGGCGAACGGGGCGCGCAGGATGGTGCGTTCGAGATTCGCCTGCGCCACCGCGACCCGCGCAGCCCCGACGCGGGCCGTCTCGCGGGCGGCGTCGCAGCCGGCGGCACGCGCCTCGGCCTCGCCGACTGCACGCCCGGCCTGCTCCTCGGAAACCAGCCGGTCGGCACGCAGCCGGGTCGCCCGCGCCGCGTCGGCAGCGGCCACCTCGGCGGTGACGCAGGCTTCGCGGGCACGCGCCTGCGCGGCGATCCGGTCGCGCTGCTGCAGGGCGAGCTGGGCGCGCAGGTCCTGGTTCCAGAGTTCCAACAGCACGTCGCCTGCCTGCACGGCATCACCTTTTTTCACCGGCAGGCGCGCGATCTGCCCGCCAACCGGCGGTGCCAGGCGGGCACGGTTGCACGCATCGACCGTTCCCGCACGGGTGTTGGCGACCGTCGCCGCGACTGCACCACGGCCAGCCGCGGCGACCGCCACGCCAAGCGGCTCCGGGCGTGACAGCCAGGCGACGAGTGCTGCAAGTACCATGGCGAGCAGCGCCAGGACGAGGTTGCGCCGGGTGAAGAGGGCGGGCACGGGCTTCTCCGCGAGGGGGGTGATGCGCGCGCCAGTATAACGGCGGCCGGTGCCGCGACCGGCGGCAGGCTAGCGGGCGGTGGCTGGGGCCTGACGGCTGGCCGCCACCCTCTCGCAGATCCCGGCGAAGCGCCGGGCCTCAGCCGACGAAGTAGTTCTTGGGGTCGAGCCCGAAGGCGCCGGCCTCGTGGCCGCGCACGATCCAGCAGGCATCGCCGGCGCGCTGGTCGCTCGGGCAGCGGCGCAGGTCGAGCACGCGATGCTCGGCGAGGCGTTGCTTGGCCGCATCGAGCACCAGCATCACCACGGGGCGCAACCGACGCACCCGGTTCTGCTCGACGACGATGCCGACCTCACCGCTGTTGGTCTCGACGATGCTGCCCGTGGGAAACATGCCGAGCGCCTGCACGAACTGCTCGACCATTTCCTTCTGGAACTGCACGCCGGCCAGCGCATTGATCTCGCGGATGGCGTCGTACGGCGAGCGCGCCCGGGCCCATGGCCGGTGGCTGATCATCGCGTCGTAGCTGTCCACCAGGCCGCCGATGCGGGCGAATACCGGGATGTCGGCGCCCTTCAGGCCCTTGGGATAGCCGGAGCCGTCGCCACGCTCGTGGTGGCCGCCGATCATGTCGAGGACATCGGCATTGACACCGGGCGTCAGCCGCACCATCTCCACGCCGTAGTGCACGTGCTTGCGTACGGCCTCGAATTCGCCCGCCGACAGTTCGCCATCGCGCTGCATCAGCGAGTCGGGCAGCCGCGCCTTACCGATGTCGAGCAGCATGCCGCCCATCGCCAGCGTTTCCAGGCCCTGGCGTTCGAATCCAAGGTGCCGGCCGAGGATCACCGCCCACACCGCGCAGCCCACCGAGTGGTGGCAGGCGTACTCGGTACGCTTGCGCAGGTAGACCAGCCACGCCATGGCGTCCTGGTTGCGCAGGATGCTGTCGACCATCGGCCGCGCGGCAGCCTGGACCTTCTCGACGTCGACGCCGGCGCCCTTGCGCACATGCGCGAACACCTCGGTCATGGTCGCCACCGCGGCATCGAAGGCGCGGATGGCCTGCGGTGCCTCCTTGCTGGTCGGCACCTCGTTGCGATAGTGGCGCTGGCCGCTGAATCGCGTGGCGACGGCACCGGTAGGGTCGAGCCGGGTCACGACCCGCATCAGCCTCCCGACCAGCGTCCCGGTGCGGGCATCCCTGGTGCGGGCACCGCGAAAAGCCGCTTCGCGGTCAGGCTTCTCGAGCGCCTTCATGACCCGTTCGCGCGGCAGGCTGCAGCGCTCGACGTCGATGTAGACGTGGCGGCAGAACTTGCGCAGGAGCTTCAGTTCGCTGTCCTCGCGGACCTCGAAGCCGTGGAAGATGAACGGCGTCTCCAGCCATGGGCGATCGAGCTGGGCGACATACATGCCACGCTCGAGGTTGGCGGTGTTGATCTTGGTGCGCTTCAGCAAGTCTCGGCCCAGGCGGCCGGCGTCAGGACGGCCGCTCGGGCATAATACCGGCGGCCCGGCAACCCGCTGTGGCCGGAGTCACAGTCTGTCGTGTGTCGCGATGACAGATGTGACGCACGTCAACCGAGGCGGTCGCGGTGCGTTGGCACGCACACCCGCCACCAACGGAGTCGTTCCCATGGCCCGTCGCGCCCTCATCGTTGCTGCCCTCGTCATCGCCGGCTGTTCGGGCACGACCGGTCCGATCATCGATACGCAGGGCGTCGACATGTCGCGGTACCAGCAGGATCTCGCACAGTGCCAGACCTACGCCGAGCAGGTCTCGACGGGGAAGGCGGTCGGCAAGGGAGCAGCTGGCGGTGCCGCGGTCGGCGCGGCCATCGGGGCCATCGCCGGCGGCGGCGCCGGCGAGGGTGCCGGCATCGGCGCGGTCACGGGCGGCGCGCAGTCGGCGCGCATCGCCGATCGCGAGAAGGCCGACGTGGTGCGCAACTGCCTGCGCGGGCGCGGGTATCGGGTGCTGAACTGAGGATCGGTCGCGACTGGCGTCGCTCCCACAGGCGGGGAGTGGCTGCGGTGGGAGGGGCGTCGCGACTGGCGTCGCTCCCACAGGTGGGGGGTGGCTGCTGTGGGAGGGGCGTCGCGACTGGCGTCGCTCCCACAGACGGGGGTGGCTGCTGTGGGAGGGGCGCAAGCCCCGACCTGAAGAGTCCCGGTCTCACCCGCAGCGCACGCCGGTCCCGCCGAGACCACAATAGCCCGTGGGGTTCTTCGCCAGGTACTGCTGGTGATACGGCTCGGCGTAGTAGAACACCGGTGCGGCAACGATCTCGGTGGTGATCGGCGGATAGCCGGCCGCCCGCAGGTGCGCGTCGTAGGCCGCCCGTGTCGCCACGGCTGCGGCATGCTGGTCCTCGTCGAAACAATAGATCGCCGAGCGGTACTGCGTGCCGACGTCGTTGCCCTGGCGCATGCCCTGCGTCGGGTCGTGAGCCTCCCAGAACGTGGCGAGCAGCGTTTCGTAGCGGATGTGCCCGGGATCGTGGACGACCAGGACCACCTCGTTGTGACCCGTGCGTCCGGTGCACACTTCCTCGTAGGTCGGGTTTGGCGTGTAGCCCCCCGCATAACCGACGGCCGTGGTGTAAACGCCCGGCAGCCGCCAGAAGCATCGTTCGGCACCCCAGAAACACCCGAGCCCGAACAGTGCCTGGCGCATGTGCGCAGGAAACGGCCCGACGCACGGGTGGCCGGTGACGTAGTGCTGCCCCGGCGCCGGCATTGCTGTCGTCCGGCCCGGCAGGGACTGCGCCGCAGCGGGCATCCGCGTCCTGTCCTGCCTGGGCATCGGTGTCCTCCTGCGCCGTGACCTGTCCACCCATGGTGCCTGAGCCGGGGCATGCCGGCCACGCCACGGCAATACATGACACCGATGCTACAGTACGGCCCTGTGAATCCCGGTCCTGTCCTCGATCCGGCTGCCTCGGTGCGCAACCCGATACGGGCCGCGCTCACGCTCGCCTGCGCGCTGCAATGCGCCGGCGCGCTGGCTGCCGTGGATGCCGCGGCACCGGCTACGGTGGAATCGCCGGCACCAGCCGCGGCCGCAGCATCGAACGACGACCTGGTCACCCTCGCCACCCGTCGCCATGCCGCGCAACAGACCTTCCTGCGCCTCAGCGACGAGAAGCGCATGGCCGAGGCCCGGGACATCGCCGAGCAGATCGTCGATCTGACCGTGCGCCTGTACGGCGCGACCAGCATCGAGATGGCTGCGCCGCGCACCAACCTCGCCACCACGCAACTCGCGCTCGGTGACCTCGCCGGCGCCGCGCAGAACTACCGTGCCGCCATCGACCTCATCGAGCGAGGCGAAGGCCCGGCCTCGCCGCGCCTGGTCAACCCGCTGCTCGGACTCGGCGAAACCTGCATTCGCAACGGCCTCTACGACCAGGCCCGCGATGCCTACCAACGGGCGCTGCGCATCAACCACATCGACGCCGGTTTCTACAACGCCGGGCAGTTCCCCATCATGGATGGCCTGACGGAGGCCTGGCTCGGGCTGAACCAATTGGAGCAGGCCAACGCGCAGCAGACCACCCAGGTCGCGATCCAGCGCCACCGCAGCGGACCCGCCAGCGAAGAGCTCGTCCCGGTGCTGTACAAGCTCGGGCGCTGGTACAACCGCACCGGCCAGTACGTCGAGTCGCGCAATGCCTTCCAGACCGCCCGGCGCATCATCCGCGAACAGCATGGCGACACCGATCCCACCAGCGTCGACGCCCTGCTCGGCGAGGCCCTCAGTTACACCAACGAAGGTGCCATGCCGGCAAGTGCCTCGACGCTGAAGCGTGCCCTCGAGGTGCTCGACGGCCAGCCCGAACGCGACCATCGCAAGCGCGCCGAGGTGCTGGTCGCACTCGGGGACCTGTACACCCTCAACCGCCAGCCCAGGGCTGCCGGCCAGCGCTACGCGCAGGCCTGGCAGGAACTCAGTGGCGATGTGGCGCTGGCAGCCGACCGCGACGGCTACTTCGGCCAGGTGTCGCGCATCTCCGGACCACGCCTGCCCGAGGCGGTCGACGCCGATGGCCGCGCGCGCAGCGAGGCACCAGGCCTGCGCTCGACATGGCCGCGCGGCGCGGTGCTCGCCGAGTTCACGGTCGATGCCGACGGCGATGCCCGCGACATCCGCATCGTCGAATCGGATCCGCCCGGGTTGCTCGACCAGCAGGTCCTGCGCGTCCTCGCTGCCACTGCCTTCCGGCCACGGCTGGCCGACGGTGTGCCGACCGGGACCACGGGAGTCACGTTCCGCCACGAGTTCCGCCACGAGCCGCCCGCGGCGGCGCCACCCGCCAAGAGGAATCCGCAGGACGACACCGACCAGGATGGCGGACGCCTCGAATTTCCCGACACCGCCGACCCACACGCCGGCGCCGACGGGCGCTGACAGCCCGTGACCGCGTTGCGCGCCCGCGCCATGGTGCTCGCCGCCCCCGGCGCACGGCTGCGCGAAGTCGTGCGCGAGTTCGCCGCACCAGCAGCCGCCGAGGTGCTGATCCGCGTCCACGCCTGCGCCGTCTGCCGCACCGACCTGCACCTGCAGGACGGCGACCTGCCGCAGGCCCGCTACCCCGTGGTCCCCGGGCATCAGGCCGTCGGCGAAATCGTGGCGGCCGGTCCGGCTGCGGTGCTGCCGGTCGGCACCTGGGTGGGCGCGGCCTGGCTGGCGTGGACCTGCGAACGCTGCGAGTTCTGCCGCAGCGGGCGCGAGAACCTCTGCGACCACGCCGAGTTCCACGGTTGCCAGCGCGACGGTGGCTTCGCCACCCATCTCCTGGCCGATTCACGCTGGTGCCTGCCGATGGAGCGCGCGCTCGGCACCGTCACCGCCACGCCGTTGCTCTGCGCCGGCCTGATCGGCTATCGCAGCCTGTGCATGACCGGGGACGCGCGCACCATCGGTATCTACGGCTTCGGCTCGGCCGCACACCTGGTCACCCAGGTGGCGCTTCACCAGGGCCGGCGCGTGTTCGCCTTCACCACCCCGGGCGATACCGCGGCCCGGGACTTCGCCCGCGAGGTGGGCGCGTGCTGGGCTGGCGGGTCCGACATGCCGTCGCCGGAACCGCTCGATGCCGCGCTGCTGTTCGCCCCGGTCGGGGCACTGGTGCCGCAGGCGCTTGCTGCCGTGAAGAAAGGCGGCACTGTCGTCTGCGGCGGCATCCACATGAGTGACATCCCGGCGTTCCCCTACGCGCGTCTGTGGGGTGAACGGGTGCTGCGCTCCGTCGCCAACCTGACGCGGCGCGACGGCACCGAGTTCATGGCTGTCGCGGCCGGGGCGTGGGTCCAGGCACAGGTCACCCGCTACCCGCTCACGCGCGCCAACGATGCGCTCGACGACCTGCGCAGCGGGGCGATCAACGGGACGGCAGTGCTCGACTGCGGGTGAGCGCGGGCGCGGCGGAAACCGCTCCGACACCGTCACGGCGGGGGTCGCGGCTGGCGCCTTTCCCCAAGAGAGCCCCTATGGCCCGCGTGGTGGGAATGTCGGGGCTTGCGCCCCTCTCACAGCAGAGTCCACTCCAGGACCCCGCAGGAGCGGCGCCAGGTGCGACACTTTCCTGCTTGTCGCGCGCGCCGCGTGCAAACTCCGCCTTCCCGGCCTCGATCGCCGCATACACCTCGCCGGAACGCCCGCCGATCTCCTCGATCAGCGCCTGCGTGACGCCGCGCGTCGCGCGGCGCCATGCGTCGCGTGCTGCGGCATCGAGCGGGTGCACCGTGATGCCGAGGGCGCCCGCCGCGCGCAGGTCGCCGGCCATTTCTGCACGCACCTGGCGGCGTGACTCCGTCACCGGCGGAAAGGACTGCTCGAGGATGCGCCGGTCTTCGGCCGCGAGCCCTTCCCACCACGCGCGCGGGGCCACGATGACCGACATCCCGAGCGCGTGGTGCGTGAGGGTGAGGTGCGGGGCCTCCCCGGCGATGCCGGTGTGCGCATAGACGCTCACCGAGTTCTCGCCGGCCTCGACCAGGCCGGTCTGCAGCGATGGCACGATTTCACCGAAGCCGAGGAGCACCGGGTCGGCAC
Source organism: Pseudomonadota bacterium (assembly GCA_963205295.1). Classification (GTDB taxonomy): domain Bacteria; phylum Pseudomonadota; class Gammaproteobacteria; order Steroidobacterales; genus QUBU01. The sequence goes on along the minus strand of CAUJIY010000090.1, from coordinate 47,359 downwards.
CGATCGCCTCGGCGAACAGGCGCGCGTTAAGGCTCGAGGCGATGCGGAAACGCCGGCCACGGGCATCGGCGGGCACGAGGAGCGGCTCGCGTGCGTAGACATCGTGAAAGCCGATCTCGTACCAGGTCACCAGGTGGATGCCCTGCTCGGCCAACAGGCTGCGGAACACGCTGGTGAGGTACCGGTCGTAGACATAGTCGGCCTGCGCGGCGCTGTCGAACAGGAACGGGGCGTACAGCAGGGTCAGCTCCGGAACCACGGTCGACAGCACCTGGGCCGACAGGTTGGCGTACTGGATGCGGCCGCGCCGCAATCCCGACAGCAGCTGCTCCTCGGAACCGAGCTGGCCGTAGATCAGCGTGCGCAGGTGAAAGCGTCCGCCGGACGCCGCTTCCGCGCGTTGCCGGAACGACAGCCACATGGCCTCGCCCGGTGTCCCCGGCGTCGCCGTACCACCGATATTGACCTCGGTGCCGCTGCGCTCGCGGCAACCGGCCACGAACGTCAGCACGAGCAGCGCAAGCGCAGCACAGCATCGCCAGCGGTACGCCGCCCCCCTGCTGCGCCTGCTGGCGCTGTCCGACATCCCGCGCGCTCCCTTCGAAATGTTCCGGCAGGGAGCTTAGGAAGGTTATGCTTGGGCCACAAGACGGACGGGTGAACGGCAGCGTGCAACATTTCTTCCCGACCCCTCCCGTGCGCCCAGCGCGTACCGGGTGGCTGGCTGCGATCGTCGGCCTGCTGGCGTTCACGCCGGCCCTGGCCGAACCCGACTACGCGCTGCTCGATGCCGTGCTGCTCGCGAACGTGCGCCACGGCTACGTCGACTACGACGGCATCGCCGCCGACCCGCGATTCGAGCGCTTCATCGCCGGGCTCGCCGCACCGCGCGACAGGGCCGGCGACCGTGCGCAGGATCTCGCCTACTACATCAACGCCTACAACGCGCTGGCGATCCGCGGCATTCTCGACGGCTATTCACCGGCCACGCGCTTCGGCCGGTACCGCTATTTCCGCGGGCTGCGCTTCGACCTCGGCGGCGAACGGGTGTCGCTCCAGCAGATCGAGCACGAACGCCTGCGCCCCTTCGGTGACCCGCGCATCCACTTCGCCATCGTCTGTGCCTCGCTCTCCTGCCCACGCCTGGCCAACCGCGCCTGGTCGCCCGAACGCATCGACACCCAGCTCGACGAAGCCGCACGCCGCTTCATCAACGACAACACCCGCAACCGCTTCGACGTCGCCCAGAAGCGCGCCTTCGTCTCGCCGGTCTTCGACCGGTTCGCAGCCGACTTCAGCGCCAGTGCCGGCAGCGTGCCCGCCTACATCGCGCGCTACGTCGACGACCCGGCGGTACGTGCCGCCCTGGTCGAAAGCCGCCTCGAGCTCGCCTGGATGCCGGACGACTGGGACCTGAACGGCCAGCTCGCGGCACAGGCACTGGACTGAGCGCAGCAACCGGCACCACGGCGAGGGACAGACGACGATGCTGATCGGGCGACCAGCCGGTATCCGCCCTTCCGAGATCACCCCGGAAACGGTATTCCGCCAACGGCGAACGCTGCTGCGCGCTGCCGGTCTTGCGGGCGCTGCGACGCTGCTGCCACGCGCGGCGACCGCCGCCGATGCCATCCCGGCCCGATACCGGCGCCTGCCCGGAATCCGCCGCGATCCATCCACCACCCTTGGCGCGCCCAACACCTTCGCCGAAGTCACGGGCTACAACAATTTTTACGAGTTCGGACTCGACAAGACCGATCCGGCAGAGAATTCCGGGCAGTTCCGGCCACAGCCCTGGCGCGTCGCCATCGACGGTGAAGCCGGAGTCACCGGCAGTTTCGACTATGCGGACCTCCTGCGGCCACACCCGCTGGAAGAACGCATCTACCGCTTCCGCTGCGTCGAGGCCTGGTCCATGGTGGTGCCCTGGGTCGGATTCCCGCTCGGCGCCCTGCTGAAGCGCTTCCGGCCGACATCCCGGGCGAAATACGTTGCGTTCGAGACCGTGTACCGCCCGGAGGAGATGCCCGGCCAGAGGAGCCGCACGCTCGACTGGCCCTACGTCGAGGGCCTCACCATCGCCGAGGCGATGCATCCGCTCACCCTGATGACCGTCGGCGTCTACGGGGTCGAGCTGCCGAACCAGAACGGCGCGCCGCTGCGGCTGATCGTGCCGTGGAAGTACGGCTTCAAGAGCATCAAGTCGATCGTACGCATCAGCTTCACCGAACGGCAACCGCCGACCACCTGGTCGGCAGCCGCACCCGGCGAGTATGGCTTCTACGCCAACGTGAACCCGCAGGTCGATCATCCGCGCTGGAGCCAGGCGACGGAGCGTCGCATCGGTTCGGCCTTCTTCTCGCCGAAGCAGCCGACACTGCCGTTCAACGGCTACGCCGCGCAGGTCGCCGCACTCTACCGGGGCCTCGACCTGGTGCGGAATTTCTGACGCCCGACCGATGCCGACCCTGAGGCAGGTCCGGCGGGTGTGGAAACCAGCCGTATTCGCCCTGGCCCTGCTGCCGCTAGCCGGTCTCATGGCCGGCGCAACCGGTGTGCGCAGTTTGACCCTTGGCGCCAACCCGGTGGAAGCGATCCAGGATCGCACCGGCCTGTGGGCCCTGCGGCTGTTGCTGTTGACGCTCGCCGTGACGCCGTTGCGCGAATTGAGCGGGCAGGCCTGGCCGCAGCAGTTCCGGCGCATGCTGGGCCTGTTCGCGTTTGCCTACGCCGCCCTGCATTTCGCCAACTACCTGCTGCTCGACCGGGCCCTCGACTGGCACGAGATCATCACCGATCTCACCAAGCGGCCCTACATCATCGTCGGTGCGAGCGCCCTGCTCCTGCTGTCGGCGCTGGCAGCCACGTCGACCGCGGGCTGGCGCCGACGCCTGGGGCGACGCTGGCAGCTGCTGCACCGTGCGGCGTACCCGGCGGCGATCCTGGTCTGCTGGCACTTCTGGTGGCAGGTGAAGAAGGACGTCACCGAGCCGCTGGTCTACGCGCTCCTCCTCGCCACCCTGCTCGCCTGGCGCCTGCGCCGCCACCTCGTCCGCTCACGGCTACCTCCCGCGTAAGAGCGGCCGAAGCCGCGATTTTCTTCGCCAATTTTTCTCACGCCGCCATCCCAGGGCGGGTCCAGATGGTCATTGCCCGGACCGTACCGGCCGGGGGCACACCTGGGAACGCCCCTCCACGCGCTGAAGGCCGGGTAGCGGGGCCCGGTCGGCGGGCGTGGAGGGCCAGCGGAGCAGGACGCGCAGCACAGGGATGTGCGTAGCGAGCGTCCCGCCGACCGGGCCCCGCTACCCGGCCTGGCACAACGCCAGGCTGCAAACCAGCCGCAATCGGCTGGGTGCAGAGGATCGCGGCCGATGCCACTTCTGCGCGGTGGCGCCCGGTCGAGCCGGTCTAGAGGTTGTAGCCGCGTTCCTCGTGCAGGGCGATGTCGAGGCCTTCGGTTTCCTCTTCCGGCGTCACGCGCAGCGGGGTGAACGCACCGACCACCTTCAGGATCACGAAGGTCATGCCGCCCGACCAGGCCAGCGTCACTACCGCACCGAGCAGCTGTACGCCGATCTGCACCACCAGGCTGCGGCCGTCGGTCGGGTCGATTCCGCCCAGCGCCGCCGTGCCAAACACGCCGGTCAGCAGCGTGCCCATGAAGCCGCCGACGCCATGCACCGGGAACACGTCGAGCGAATCGTCGATCTGCAGGCGCCGCTTCAGGTACTGCGTCGCCCAGAAGCAGACCGTGCCGGCGAGCAGGCCGATGACGAGCGCACCGCCCGGACCGACGTAGCCCGAGGCGGGCGTGATGGTGCCAAGCCCGGCGACCATGCCGGTGACGACGCCGAGCACGCTCGGCTTGCCGAACTTCAGCCACTCCTGGCACATCCAGGCGAAGCAGCCGGCGGCTGCGGCCGTGTGGGTCACCAGCATGGCCATGCCGGCGGCACCGTTCGCGGCGACGGCACTGCCGGCGTTGAAGCCGAACCAGCCAACCCAGAGCATGCCGGCCCCGGCCACCGTGGTCGGCAGGTTGTGCGGTGGCATGGGCTGCACCGGGAAGCCGCGGCGATTGCCGAGTACCAGCGCCGCGACCAGGGCGGCGACGCCGGCATTGATGTGCACGACGGCACCACCGGCGAAGTCGCGGAAGCCGAACCCCGCGAGCCAGCCGCCGCCCCACACCCAGTGTGCCACCGGCACGTAGACCAGCGCGAACCACAGCACCGAGAACAGCAGCATGGCGCCGAAACGCATGCGCTCGGCGAAGGCACCGATGACCAGCGCCGGCGTGATGATGGCGAAGGTCAACTGGAACATCAGGAACACGGACTCGGGGACGTTCGGATAGGCGACGTGGACCGCCCCGGCGTCGAGCCCGGCGAGGAACGCCCGGCCGAGGCCGCCGATGACGGCCTGCACGGGTCCGCCGTCACCGAAAGCCAGGCTGTAGCCGGCGAGCACCCAGAGGATCGAGACCACCGAGGCAATGGCGAAGCATTGCATCAGTACGGAAAGCACATTGCGGCTGCGCACCAGGCCGGCATAGAACAGCGCCAGCCCCGGCAGGGTCATGAACAGCACCAGCGCCGTGGCCGTCAGCATCCAGGCGGTGTCACCGCTGTCAGCGGCCACGGCCGGCCACGGCAGCAGGGCCAGCACCGCTACCCGCGCCAATCCGGTCCGCATGGTGTCCACCCCGTCCCGCGTTTCGCCGCTACAGCGCGCTGTCGCCAGCCTCGCCGGTACGGATGCGCAGCGCCTGTTCGAGGTCGATCACGAAGATCTTGCCGTCACCCACCTTGCCGGTGCGGGCGGCTGCGGTGATGGCCTCGATGGCGCGCTCGACCAGATCATCGGCGACTGCCACCTCGACCTTGGCCTTGGGCAGGAAGTCGACGACATACTCGGCTCCGCGGTACAGCTCCGTATGGCCGCGCTGGCGACCGAACCCCTTGACCTCGGTGACGGTCATGCCGTTGACACCGACTTCGCCGAGTGCGTTGCGCACGTCGTCGAGGCGAAACGGCTTGATGATGGCAGTAATGAGCTTCATCGAATTCTTCTCCCGCTGGCTGCAGCCGAGCTCCCCGCGGTAATCATAGCCCGAAAGACGCGCCCGACGGAGTGCCCGGCAGGTGACGGGTCATTGCCGGTAGATCCAGCGCAGCAGCGCCGCCTGGGCGTCCTCGCCCCAGCCACTGGAGTTCTGGATCACCGCGACCGCGAACTTGCGCCCCGACGGGGCCTGGACGTAGCCGGCCACCGCCCGCACGTTGTTGAGCGTACCGGTCTTCAGGTGCATGTGGCCGACGCTGGGCTCCCCGCGGAAACGGCGGCGCAAGGTGCCGTCGAGGCCGGCCAGGGCCAGCGACGACTCGAACTCGGAGCCGAGCGAATTCGACTCGGCATCGAGCAGCAGGCGGGTGAGGCTGCGGGCTGATATGCGCGTCTCGCGGGCCAGGCCTGCACCATTGCCGAGCACGAGCTCCGGGAAGTCGAGGCCCAGGCGCGCGAGCGCCTCGGTGGCCGCCCGCTGGCCTTTTTCGACGGTTCCCGGTGCCCCGAAGCGCTCGGCACCGACGGTGAGCAGCAGGTGGCGTGCCATGACGTTGTTGCTGTGCTTGTTGATCCCGGTGATGACATCGGTGAGCGGCAGCGAGTCCAGGGTGGCGAGCGTGCGCAGCCCTGCCGGTGCCGCCTCGTGGCGCATCCCGCCGCGGATGGTGCCGCCGGACTCCTCCCACAGCGTACGAAACAGGCCGAAGGTATAGGCCGGGCCCTTCATCAGGCTGCGCGTCACCCGGTACTCGGCACACTGCCGGCTGAAGCGGCCGGTGAATGTGGCCTGGTCGACACCCTCGACGCTGGCGACGGTGAAGTTGATGCGGTTGCGCGGCCCGCCGCATTTGCCGTCGACCAGCTGCACCTGGTTGCGGATGCGCAGGTTGGCCGGCAGCGGGTCAGCCGAGATCTCCACGCGGTTGCCGGCGGGATCCGCCCGAAAGCCGAATTCCACGGCCTGGAAATTCACCAGCAGCGCATCGGGCACCACGTTGTAGGTGCTGTATGGCCGACCGTCGAAGTCCCCGGCCCGCAGGCTCCCGACATCGAACCAGCTGTTGTCGATGACGACATCACCGGCGATCTCGCGCACCCCACGCTGGCGGATTGCCCGCACCAGCAGCCAGAAGCGTTCCAGGACCAGGTACGGATCGCCATGGCCGACGAGGTACAGATCGCCCTCGAGCACGCCGTTGCGCACGCCCCCGGCAGCGAGTGCCGTGGTCTTCCAGGTGTAGGTGGGGCCCAGCGACTGCAGCGCGAGGTAGGTGGTGACCAGCTTGATCGTCGAGGCCGGATTGCGCGGCACATCGGCGTTGTAGGCGAGGATCGGTTTGTCGCGCCCGATCTCCTGCACGTACGCACTGAACGCCGCCGGCGGGACCTTCGCCCGCACCAGCGCCGTACCGACAGCCTCGGGCAGGCCGGGCACCGGGGCGGCGTGTGCACCGGCGAGGAGCACGAGAAAAATCACTGCGGCGCGCAGTCCGCTGGAGCGCATGCTTGACGGTGCCCGGGGGTCGACGGAAACAATGAACCGTCGTGATTGTGCCGAAAGCCGTGCGCATGGGTCCAGCATCGCGAGTCCCGCTCACCACCGGTGTCACCCTGGTGACCCTGCTCCTCATGTTCGCTGCAGCACCGCTCGCAGCCGGGCCGCCGCTGGCACGCCTGCCGATGACCGATCGCGGACCCTTCAACGGCCTCATCGGCATCCCCGACGGCTGGACGCAGGTCGACGGGCCGGTCGCCGAGCTGGCGTGGCAGGTCGCGAACAACGCCATGGGCGAGATCGACGGGACGGAAACGCTGCTCCTCGATGGCGAGACGCATACCGTGACGCTGCGCTGGCAGCGCACGCTGGCGGGGCGCCTCGCCATCGGTGTCGAGCTGCCCTGGATCGCGCACGGTGGTGGCTTCCTCGACGACGCCATCGACACCTGGCACGACGCGCTCGGCCTCTCGCAGGGCATCCGCCCGCTGCTGCCCGAGGACCAGCTGCGCTACGAGTACACCCGTACCGGACCGCCCGACATCTCCGTCACCGACGCCACCTCGGGCATCGGCGACCTGCGCACCGCGTTGGCCTGGCGTCCGTTCGCGTCGGTGGCCGGGCGCCCGACGCTCGACGTGACGGCCGAGATCGAGTGGCCGACCGGGGATGCCGCGAGGCTGACGGGCAACGGTGGCACGGACGTCGCCGCGGGCCTGCGCCTCGGCCGGACTGCCGCCAGCACGCGGGCAGGGCTCGGCCGGCTCGGCTGGGCGATGCAGGCCGGGGTTGTCTGGCCCGGTACCGCCGATGCCCCATTGCCTGCCGCCGTCGGGCAGTTCTGGTATTACGACGCCGCGCTGGCCTGGCCGGCAGGCGATGTCCTCGATCTCGTGGTGCAGATCCAGGGACATGGCGGTCCCTGGCAGAGCGATCTGGAGATGCTCGGGGACACGGCGCTGCAACTGGGCCTCGGCGCCATCTGGCACGCCCGCAGTGGCCTCAGCCTGCGCTTCGGCCTCTTCGAGGACATCCGCACCGACACCACGCCGGACTTCGCCCTGGAACTCGCGCTGACCTACCAGCCGGGCAGTCGTTCAGGACTTGCGCCGCGGCCGCTCGATGCCGAGTGAGCGCATGCGGTCAGCGAGCGTGGTCGGCCGGATGCCGAGCAGTTCCGCTGCCCCGCCCTTGCCCGAGATGCGCCAGCCCGCTGCCTCCAGCGCTGCGCTCAGGTTGCGCCGCTGTTGCGCGCGCATCTCGGCTTCGGTGAGAAACGCTGGCGTCGCGGGGTCCGCCACCGCTGCCGGCGCCGCAACGGCCACTGCGGCCGGGGGTGCGCCTGCAGGCGTCTCGAGCGGCAGGTCGAGCCGCAGCGGACCGCCGCGCGCGAGGATCACGGCGCGCTCGATGACGTTCTTGAGCTCACGCACGTTGCCGGGCCAGTCGTAGCGGCGCATGGCCTCGACCTGGGCGTCGGTCAAGGGCGGGCAGGGACGCCCGAACTGCCGGCAGACCTGCTCGAGGAAGTGTGCGGCCAGCGCCACCACGTCGTCGCCGCGCTTGCGCAGCGGCGGCACGTGGACCGGAAACACGCCGAGGCGGTAGTACAGGTCCTCGCGGAACTCCCCTGCCTCCACCGCCTGCGCCAGGTCCTTGTTGGTGGCGGCGATCACGCGCACGTCGACCTTGCGGGTCCGGTCGTCGCCGACCCGCTCGAACTCGCGCTCCTGCAGCACCCGCAGCAGCTTGCCCTGCAGCGCCAGCGGGATCTCGCCCACCTCGTCGAGGAAGATAGTGCCGCCGTCGGCGAGTTCGAACCGCCCGACGCGGTCGCGGTGAGCGCCGGTGAAGGCACCGCGCACATGGCCGAAGAACTCGCTCTCGAAGAGCTCGTGCGGGATTGCCGCGCAGTTGACCTTGACCAGCGGTCCGTCGGCCCGGCGGCTGCGGGCGTGGATGGCGTGCGCCACCAGCTCCTTGCCTGAACCCGTCTCGCCGATGATCAGTACGCTCGCCGGCGTGCCGGCGACGGCCTCGATGCGCGCCAGCATGGCACCGAGCGCCGGGCTCTCGCCGACGATGCGGCCGAAGTTCATCGAGACGTTGACTTCCTCACGCAGGTAATCGCGTTCGCGCTCCAGCTCCTCCTTGAGCCGGGCGATCTCGGCATAGGCATCGCGCAGTTTCGCCTCCCCGCGGTTGCGCTCGGTGACGTCCTTGCCTGCCACCAGCAGGCGCACCACGTTGCCCTTGTCGTCGCGCTCGGCGCGGGACGAGACCAGGACGTCGAGCAGCTCGCCACTGCGGGTCAGCATCTGCCGCGGTACGTTCTGCGTCTCGCCCTGGCTGATGACCTCGCGCAGCCGGTCGCCAAGCAGCGATTGCCGAGACTCGGCCGCGATGAAGTCGACGATCGAGCGGCCGATGACTTCGTTGCGCTGGTAGCCGAGCTTGGTGAGCCAATGGTTGCTGACCGCGATGATGCGTCCTTCCGCATCCACCGTGTGCAGCATGGCCGGCGTGGATTCATAGAGGTCGAGGTAGCGACGCTCCAGCCGTTCGCGATCGGACGGCTCCTCGAACAGCGACACGGAATACTGCAGGCTGGTGCCATCGCGCGCGTAGACGGCGACCGTCGTCGCCAGCAACTGCAGCTCGCGCCCGTTCTTGGCAAAGAACTCCACGGGCACGTGATCGAGACGGCCGGTGCGGCGGAAGCAGGGCAGGTGCTCCTCGCTGATGCGCCGTGCGCTCGCTGGCGTGGCGATCGCGTCGGGCCGCCGGCCGCGCATCTCCTCACGACTGTATCCCGTGCGTCGTTCCCACTCGTCCGTGACGTCGATGAAACGGCCCTCACCGTCCATCAGGCTCACCATCACGGGAAGGCTGCGCAGCAACTGGGCGCTTGGGCTGTCCGGATTCGGCATGGCGACAGAATAACGGAATACCGTATCCTTGTGTTACGACTTTTCGTTTGTATCGGTTTTCCGTGAAGTCGGATTTTTTATAACTCGCTGATTTTCATCAATTCTCAAGTTGGCACGGTTCCTGCTATAGGACAGTCGCGTACCTGGATAGGTGCGTGGCCGACCAAGGAGGACGGACATGAACATGAACATGGATATAGAACTGAAGGCTGCGGTACCCGGACGCGAAACGCGCGAGCGTATGTCCGCGATGCTGGTCGCCGCTGCGGTGACGTTTCTGGTCTTCGCCGCGATCAACGTGGGGTTCACCCCCCACGCGACAGACCTGGCGAACCACGTGTTCGCCGGCACGATCGTGGCGCTGTAGACGCAGAAGAAACGATCCGACGAACTTCACGCGGGTGCCCGAGGTTCATCCTCCCCCCATCGGGCACACGCTGGAAGCGATGGCCCCGCGCCATCCCTGCAGACACCCTCCCCCCCTCGGGTGTCTGCCGACGCCAGGGCCCGCATGGCCTGCAACCGCTGAGACGGTGGTTGCACCCCTCCCCCGGGAGCCATGCGGGCTCTTTTTTTTCCGATCCATAAGGAACAATACGCGCGACTGGAGCTGCGACCTTTCCCTACGCCTTGCCATCCGCACGGAGCCCTGAATGCCTCCACCGATGAGCGGCACGCGCCTGATCCTCCTGCTCGGTGTCATCTGCGCCATCGCGCCGCTGTCGATCGACATGTACCTGCCGGTTTTCCCCATCATCGCCGATGAGCTGGGGGTGCCGGTCGCCACCGTGCAATTGTCGCTGTCCGCCTTCTTCATCGGGCTGGCCGTCGGTCAGCTCCTCTGGGGCCCGATCGCCGACCGCTTCGGTCGACGACGCCCGCTCGTCGCCGGCATGTTGCTCTACACCGTGGCGTCGGCCGGCTGCGCCCTGGCGCCGGACGCCAACACGCTGATCGCGCTGCGGACGTTGCAGGCGCTCGGTGGCTGCGCCGGCATGGTCATCGCCCTGACGATCGTGCGCGACGTCTACGACCCGCAGGAAGGCGCGCGCGTCATGTCCCGGCTGTGGCTGGTGTTCGGCCTGGCGCCGATTCTCGCGCCGTCGCTCGGCGCCTGGGTGGTGCTCTTCGCCAGCTGGCGCTCGATCTTCTGGATCCTCACCGGCGTTGGCGTGCTGTGCCTGGTCGCCACCGTGGCCCTGTTGCCGGAAACCCGGCCGGCAGCCGCACGCGGCGCGCTGCCGCCGGCGGCCCTGCGCCACGACTACGCGGCCCTGCTCGGCGACCGGCGCTTCGTCGGCTTCGCGGTCGCTGTCGCCTGCTGCCACGCCACCGTGCTTGCCTACGTCACCGCCAGCCCCTTCGTGCTGATCACGGTGTACGGACTCGAGCCCTCCCGCTACGCCGTGCTGTTCGGGATCACTGCCGCTGCGCTGGTGGCAAGCGCCCAGTGGAACGCCCACCTGCTGCGGCGTCACGCCCCCGCGGCGCTGCTGCGCCGGGCGAGCCTGTTGCCACCTCCGCTCGCCCTGGCGCTGGTCGGTCTGGCCTGGCAGCAGCTGGGCGGGATCACCGCACTCGTCGCGATGCTGCTCGTCTACATGTCGGTGACCGCACTCATCCGCCCCAATGCCACGGCTTGCGCCCTCGCCGGCCATGGCGACAGGGCCGGGACCGCGGTTTCGCTGATCGGCAGCCTGCAGTTCCTGCTGGCGACGCTGGCGAGCGCACTGATGAGCCTGATCGACGACGGCACCGCGGTGCCGATGGCCCTGGCGATGACGCTGTTCGCCACGGCCGGGTTCGTCGCCTACCGCTGGCTCGCCGAGCAGGCGTGAGCCACGCGTTGCGACCCGGACTCACTGCGGCGGCGGGTTGCGCACGCCGAGCCGGCGTGTCTTCTGCAGGAATCCGTTCAGCTGTTCCGGGCTGAGACTCGCCTTGAGGCGATGCAGCCAATGGCGCGCCCACGCGAATTCGAGGGCGAGGATGGCGAGCCCGACCGGAATGACCACCAGCGCCGGCCCGGGCGTGACGAGCATCACCACGCCGATCAGGACGACGGTACCGCCGATCACCGCGATGGCGATGCGGCGGGCAAGCCTGTACCCGCGTCTGCCCAGCTCAGCGAACACTGCGATTCCTGTCGATGGCGCGCAGCGTGGATCGCCGGCGCGGACGGGATTCTAGCATCGCCCCGCACCCCGCCTGTGGGAGCGGCGCCAGCCGCGACTTCCCATCACCCCCTCACTGTGGGAGCAGCGCCAGCCGCGACTTTCCATCACCCCCTCACTTGTGGGAGCGCCAGCCGCGACTTCCCATATCGGCCTGGCGCGACGGCTGTTGCCGGGCCACTTGCGGCGGGACGCTCGCACCGGCCGTCCATGGCCGCCACTCGCTCGTCTCGGGCTGGCGCTACGCATCCTGCTCCGCTGGCCCTCTACGCCCGCCGCCAGTGGCCCGGCAACAGCCGCTTTCGGGAACAGGCGTGGAGGATCACGCCTGCAGTCGCCCTCTGCGCAGGTTGGGTGGCGCACGGCAGGTCGCGGGTGAGACTGCTCCTGCCGGTTGTCCACTCCGACGGTGCGGTTGCCGTGGTGCTGCGGGGTCGCAGGCTCAGCGGAAGCGGGCCTGGATCGCGTCGAGTGCTTTCTGGCCGGGGTTGAGCTTGCCGTAGGGCACGGCGTTCAACGGCTGGTCGGGCAGCGATTGCACCTGGTGCATGTCGGGCTTGCCCTCGTCGATGAACAGCAGCCCCGTGACGATCTCGCCCTTCGCCTGGTGGCGCGAGACGTAATCGAAGGCCCCGGTGCGGTCCGTGGCGTCGTAATCGGCACCGACCTTGCGCAGCAGCACACGGCTGCCGTCGTGCAGGGTCACGGACTGCACCGTACCGGCGGCCTGCTCGCTGCGGATCTCGGTGGCCGGTGGCACGTAGTCCGCGTAGGTCACGACCTGGGCATTCTTGCGGGTGAACTGGTAGCTCTTGGTCGAGCCCTCGTGGTCGTTGAACGTGACACAGGGCGAGATCACGTCCACCAGGGCGAAACCGCGGTGGCGCATGCCGGCCTTGAGCAGCGGCACGAGGTGCGCCTTGTCGCCGGAAAAGCTGCGCGCGACGAAAGTGCAGCCGATCGACAATGCGAGCAGGCAGGGATCGATCGGCGGCTGCTGGTTGACCTCGCCCTTCTTGGCCTTGCTGCCGACGTCGGCGGAGGCGGAGAACTGGCCTTTGGTGAGTCCGTAGACGCCGTTGTTCTCCAGCAGGTACAGCATGTTCAGGTTGCGGCGGATGGCGTGGCAGAACTGGCCGAGCCCGATCGACAGCGTGTCGCCGTCACCCGAGAGACCGATGTACACCAGCTCGCCGTTGGCCGCGTTCGCTCCGGTAGCCACCGAGGGCATACGCCCGTGGACGGAGTTGAAACCGTGCGACGCGGAGGCGAAATAAGCCGGCGTCTTCGACGAGCAGCCGATGCCGGACAGCTTTGCCATGCGGTGCGGCGGAATCGATAGCTCGAAGACGGCCTGGATCAGCGCCGCCGTGATCGAGTCGTGCCCGCAGCCGGCGCACAGTGTCGACATACCGCCCTCGTAGTCGCGCACGGTGAGGCCGAGTTCGTTGCGCGGCAACCCGGGGTGGGAGACCTTCGGCTTCTGCAAAAAGCTCATGCGGCTACTCCGCCTTCGTGGCGTGGCTGTGGGCTGGGGTTGGTGGTCATGCCGCTTTTCCGGCGGCGAGGTCCCGGTTGATGCCGTCGACGATCGAAGCGGCAAGGATCGGCAGCCCGTCGTAGTGCAGGGTGGCGACCAGTTTCGACGGGTCGACGCGCGTTTCGAGCAGCAGGAGGCTGCGCAGCTGGGCATCGCGGTTCTGCTCGACCACGTAGATGCGGTCATGCGCGTCGAGGAAATCCTGTACCTGCTGGTTGAACGGCAACGCCTTCACCCGCAGGTAATTGGTCGCAACGCCGGCGGCGACGAGCCGGTCGCGCGCCTCACGCACCGCGCCATCGCAGCTGCCGATCGAGATGATTCCGATCCGGTGGCGCTCGCTGTACTCGACCACCGGTGCGGGCACGTGCTGCTTTGCCGTCTCCCACTTGCGGCGCAGGCGATCGACCACCGCCTGGTACTCCTTCGCATCCTCGGTGTACGCGCCGTACATGTTGTGGCCGGAGCCGCGCGTGAAGTAGGCCCCCTTGGCATGCACGCCAGGCAGCGAGCGCCAGGGGATGCCGTCGTTGTCGACGTCGAGGTAACGGTGGAACTTCTCGATCTTCTCCAGCTGCTCGCGGCTCATTATCTTGCCGCGATCCGGCTGGTAGCCCGCGTCCCACTTCAGATCGCGGCACATCCAGTCGTTCATGCCGATATCGAGATCGGTGAGCACGATGACCGGGGTCTGCAGCCGCTCGGCGAGATCGAAAGCCTGTGCCGTGAGGTAGAAAGCTTCCTCGGGGTTCGCCGGGAACAGCAGCACGTGGCGGGTGTCGCCGTGCGAGGCATAGGCGCAGGCCATGATGTCGGCCTGCTGCGTGCGCGTCGGCATGCCGGTCGACGGACCGCAGCGCTGCACGTTCACCAGCACGGCCGGGATTTCGGTGAAGTAACCGTAACCGAGGAACTCACTCATCAGCGAGATGCCGGGTCCGCTGGTCGAGGTGAAGGCCCGGGCACCGTTCCAGCTTGCCCCGAGCACCATGCCGATCGCCGCCAGTTCGTCCTCGGCCTGGATGATCGCGACGTTGGTCCGCCCGGTCTCGGGATCCCTGCGCAGGCGCTCGGCGTGGCGCTTGAAGGTATCGATCACCGAGGTCGACGGCGTGATCGGATACCAGCCGACCACCGTGGCCCCGGCGAACAGGGCGCCGAGCGCTGCGGTACTGTTGCCGTCGATCATGATGTGCCCGCCGGTGGCATCCATCGGCTGGGCACGGAACGGCAGCGGACAGGTGAAGGTCTCCTTCGCGTACCGGTACCCGAGGTCGAAGGCGGCCTGGTTGGACTCCAGCAGCTGTGGCTTGGCAGCGAAGCTCTCCTGCAGGAGCGCACGCACCACCGCCATGTCGAGCTCGAGCAGCGCGGCGAGCACGCCCACGTAGGCGATGTTCTTCATCAGCACCCGCTCGCGTGCCCGCGTGAAGTGCTCGTTGCACATGCGGGCCAGCGGCACACCGATGATGGTGATGTCCTCGCGCGCGAGCTGCTTCGCCCGCGGCCAGGTGGAGTCGTAGATCAGGTAGCCGCCCGGGGCGACGTCGTTGAGGTCCTTGCGGTAGGTCTCTGCATTCATGGCGACCATGACGTCGACACGACCCGAACGGCAGATGTAGCCATCGCGGCTGGCGCGGATCTCGTACCAGGTCGGCAGCCCCTGGATGTTCGAGGGGAAGTAGTTCTTGCCGGCCACGGGAATGCCCATGCGGAAGAACGTCTTCATGAGCAGTGTGTTGGCACTGGCCGAACCGGTGCCATTGACGTTGGCAATCTTGATGGTGAAGTCGTTGTCGCGCGGTTGCTTGCTCATGGCGGCGTGTCTTCCGGACTCACCGCCAGCCCGGGGCCGGCGGTCGCTCGTGGCGGTTCTGGTTGCTCTCAGGTGCCGGTGCGGGCGGGTGCCAGGTCGGCGTCGGCCGCAGCAGCCGCGTAGGGCACCTTCAGGGTAAATTTCTGCATGTCCCAGGCACCGGTCGGGCAGCGCTCGGCGCACAGGCTGCAGTGGATGCAGAGGTCTTCGTCCTTGACCATCACGCGGCGCGTCTGCGGCAGCTCGGCCGAGACGTACAGCGCCTGTTCGAGGTTCGCGGCGGGCGCCGACAGGCGCTGGCGCAGCCCGGTCTCCTCGCCGTTGTCGGTGATGGTCAGGCAGCGCGTCGGACAGATGTCCACGCAGGCATCGCACTCGATGCAGAGCTTCGCGGTGAACACGGTCTGGATGTCGCAGTTGAGGCAGCGCTCGACCTCCTTCACGAACTGCTCGGGTCCGAAGCCGAGTTCGACCTCGAGGTCGAGCTTCGCAAAGCGCTCCTTGAGACTCACGTGCGGCACGAGGCGGCGCTCGACCGGATCATAGGCGTTGGAAAACGCCCACTCGTGCGTGCCCATCTTCGAGGTGGTGAGGTTCATGCCGTAGGGCGGCCGCTCGTGCAGGTCCCGGCTCTGGCAGTAGCTGTGGATCGAGATCGCAGCCTGGTGGCCATGCTCCACGGCCCAGATGATGTTCTTCGGCCCGAAGGCAGCGTCGCCACCGAAAAACACCCCGGGGCGCGTGCCCTGGTAGGTCACCGGGTCGACCACCGGCACCTCCCACTTGTCGAATTCGATGCCGATATCGCGCTCGATCCAGGGGAAGGCATTCTCCTGGCCGATCGCAAGCACCACGTCGTCGCAGGGGAACAGAATCTCGCCCACGACCTTCTCGCTGGTGATCCGGCCGCGTTCGTCGAACTGGTACTCCATCTTCTCGAACAGCATGCCGACCAGCTTGCCGTTCTCGACGACGAAGGACTTCGGCGCGTGGTTGACCACGATCTCGACGGTCTCCGCCTCGGCGTCCTCCAGCTCCCAGGGCGAGGCCTTGAAGAACTGGCGCGGCTTGCGCGCCATCACCTTGACGCTCTTCGCGCCGAGACGCAGCGAGGTGCGGCAGCAGTCCATCGCGGTGTTGCCCACACCGATGATGAGCACCTTCTCGCCGATCCGGTCGATGTGACCGAAGGCCACCGATTCCAGCCAGGCGATGCCGATGTGGATGTTCGCGCTCGCCGCATCGCGGCCCGCGAGTTTGAGATTCTTGCCGCGCGGGGCACCGCTGCCGACGAACACCGCATCGTAGCCCTCGGCGAGCAGCGCCTTCATGCTCGGCACCGGCGTGCCGAGGCGCAGGTCGGCGCCCATGCCGACGATCATGCCGATTTCCTCGTCGAGCACTTCGACCGGCAGGCGAAACGACGGGATGTTGCTGCGCATGAGGCCGCCCGGCACATCGAGCGCCTCGTAGATCACGACCTCGTAACCGAGGGGCAGCAGGTCATTGGCCACCGTGAGCGAGGCCGGACCGGCGCCGACCAGGGCGACGCGCTTGCCGTTCTTCTGCTGCACGGGCTTCGGCAGCAGCGCCGCGACGTCGTCGCGGTTGTCGGCGGCCACACGCTTCAGCCGACAGATCGCCACGGGCTTGTCCTCGACGCGACCGCGCCGGCAGGCCGGCTCGCAGGGCCGGTCGCAGACGCGCCCGAGGATGCCCGGGAACACATTGGCCTGCCGGTTGAGCATGTAGGCGTCGGTGAAACGCCCCTGCGCGATCAGGCGGATGTAGCCGGGCACGTCGGTATGCGCCGGACACCCCCACTGGCAATCGACGACTTTGTGGAAGTACTGCGGATCGGTGATGTCGGTTGGCTGCATGGGCGCGCGACTCGGTGACCCGGCGGTGGTGGGCCGGCTCGTGGGCGTCGAGGAACGAAGGTCGGTCATGACGGCGAAACGTGCCGGACGGGATTATACATACGGGGAAAACAAAGGATATTGCGGGTTGCACGGTGTCGCTGCGCGGTGGAAGAATCCCCCCCGCGACCGGCCCCGTGGCCATCCACCAGCACGCCCACCGGAAAAACCTTGATGTCAAACAAAAACGACCAGGTCGCCGCCAGCACGCGCTATGCGGCACTCGCCCTGCAGGTCGCCACGGCCTGTGTCAACGACTGCCCGGACCGCGCACGCGCGCGGGCGCGCATGACCGAGAGCATTGCGCGCATCCGCCGCGCCGTGGCCGGCAGCAAGAGCTTCGTGCGCCAGTTCACCGGCAGTGAGACGCGGCTCGTGGTGCTGCCGGAGTACTTCCTGACCGGTTTTCCCATGGGCGAGTCCATCGCCGAGTGGCGCGACAAGGCTGCGCTCGCCGTCGACGGACCCGAGTACGCGGCGCTCGGCGGCATCGCCCGCGACTTCGACCTCTACCTCGCCGGCAATGCCTACGAGGTCGATCCAAACTTCCCCGAGCTCTATTTCCAGTGCTGCTTCATCCTCGGCCCGGGTGGCGACGTCATCCTGCGCTACCGCCGCCTGGTTTCGCTGAGCGCCCCGACCCCGGTCGATGTCTGGGACCGCTACCTCGAGATCTACGGCCTCGAGGGTGTATTCCCCGTCGCCGACACGCCGATCGGCCGGCTTGCCGCCATTGCCTCCGAGGAGATCCAGTACCCGGAGATCGCCCGCTGCCACGCGATGCGTGGCGCCGAGGTGTTTGTCCACCCGACGAGCGAAGTCGGCAGCCCGCGGCTCACCACCAAGGACATCGCCCGTCGCGCCCGGGCCGCGGAGAACCTGGCCTACGTCGTGTCCGCCAACTCGGCCCGGCTCGACCACATTCCCATACCCGCCGATTCGGCGAGCGGCATGTCGAAGATCGTCGACTTTCGCGGCGAGGTGCTCGTCGAGGCAGCACCCGGCGGCGAGTCGATGGTGGCCAATGCCACCATCGACCTCGAGGCATTGCGGGCGGCGCGCCGGCGTACCGGCCTCACCAACATGCTGGTGCGCCAGCCGTTCCAGATCTATGCGGAGAGCTATGCGCGTACGGTGTTCCACCCGCGCAACCTGCTGCTGCGCGACGGGCAGCCACGGGTTCCGGAGAAGGGTGAACTCGGGCGCTGGCAGCAGGAGGACATCGAGCGGCTGGCGCGGGACGGGCTGATCTGAGGAAGGCTGGCGCTGGTCGCGGCAGGCGCCGCGTCCCACAGGCAATCGGGCGGCGTGGGAGCGGCGTCAGCCGCGACCAGCACCCACCCCCGCGTCACTTGTTCTCGGCGACCGCCAGCTGGATTTCCCGCTCACGGCGGTGTTCCTGCCGGCGCATCAACAATGCGCCGACCGTGACCGCCGCAGCCACCAGCACCACCAGGATGGTGGCCAGAGCGTTGACGTCCGGGCTGACCCCGAGACGCACCTTGGAGAAGATCACCATCGGCAGCGTGCTCGAGCCGGGGCCGGCGACGAACTGCGAGATCACCACGTCGTCCCAGGAGAGCGTGAAAGCGAGCAACCAGCCCGAGACGATCGCCGGCAGGATCAGCGGCAGCGTGATGCGGAAGAATACCTTCGCCGGGCGAGCGCCGAGGTCCATGGCAGCCTCCTCGAGCGAGTCGTCGAAGCCCGCGAGGCGCGCCTGCACGATCACCGTCACGTAGGCCATCGTGAAGGTGACGTGGGCGATGGTGATGGTCAGCACGCCACGCCCGGCCGGCCAGCCGAGCAGCTGCTCCATGGTGACGAACAGCAGCAGCAGTGACAGCCCCGTGATCACCTCGGGCATGACCAGCGGCGCGGTCGTCATCCCGGACAGCAGCGTACGGCCGCGGAACCGCCCGAAGCGCGCCAGCACCAGGCCTGCGAGCGTGCCGAGAATGACGGCACCGGTGGCCGTCATGGCCCCGATCCGGATCGACAACCAGGCCGCATCGAGGATCTGTTCGTTGCGGAACAGGGCCGCATACCACTTCAGGGTCGGCGAATTGGCCGCGTCCCACACGGTGACCAGCCGCGAATTGTTGAACGAGAAGATCATCATCGACAGGATCGGCACATAGAGGAACGCAAATCCCGCAACCAGCACCAGCGGGCGGAACAGCTCCCGGCGCTTCATCGGCCCCGCTCCAGGTCGCGCGTCTGGAAGCGCTGGAACACCATGATGGGTATCACCAGCAGCAGCAACATCACGATCGCCACGGCGCTCGCCACGGGCCAGTCCCGGTTGGCGAAGAACTCGTCGGACAGCACGCGACCGATCATCAGCTGGTCGGTACGCCCGAGCAGCGACGGAATCACGAACTCGCCCACCGCCGGGATGAACACCAGCAGCAGGCCGGCGACGATGCCGTCCCGGGACAGCGGCAGGGTGATGCGCAGGAATGCCGTCGCCGGGCGTGCGCCGAGGTCGGCAGCAGCCTCGAGCAGTGCCGGGTCGTGCTTCTCGAGGTTGTTGTAGAGCGGCAATACCATGAACGGCAGGTAGGAATAGACGATGGCGATATAGACGGCGAAATCGGTCTGCACCAGGGCGATCGGCTCGTCGATCACGCCGAGCGCGAGCAGCACGCTGTTGATCGGTCCGTTGTTCTTGAGCAGCCCGACCCAGGCGTAAACGCGCAGCAGGAACGAGGTGAACGACGGCAGCATGACCAGCAGGAGGAGCACGCTGCGCCAGGTCGGCGTGCTGCGTGCCATCGCCCAGGCCATGGGGTAGCCGATGGCGAGGCACCAGAGCGCGGACACCGCCGCCACCTTGATCGAATACAGGTAGGAACTGACGTAGAGATCGTCGGTGAACAGGTACGTGTAATTGGCGAGATTGAGCTTCACCGCCAGCGCCTGGCCACTGACCCACTCGATGAGCGGGGTGTACGGCGGCATGGCGATGCGCACTTCGGCGAACGAAATCTTGAAGACGATCAGGAACGGCACGAGGAAAAACAGTGCCAGCCACAGCCAGGGCACGGCGACGACGAATGCCCTGCCGCTCCAGTGCTGCAGCACGTATTCCGACCAACTCGCCGGCGCGATGCGGAACAGCCACTCCCACAGCGGCCCCATGCGCCCTGAGGTCAGCCGGGTCCGGGACGACACCGCCGACTGTCGTGTCCGGGAGCCGCTCATTGCGTCAGCACGATGGGGCTCGAGGCGTGCCAGGAGAGATACACCGTTTCGTCCCAGCTGATGCGGTCTTCGGCCTGGCGCACGATGTTCGGCCGGCTCACGCGCACCATGCGCCCGCTGTCGATGGCCACCAGGAAGACGGAGATGTCGCCCATGTAGGCGATCTCCCGGACCACGCCGCGCACCACGTTGTCCGGGCCGTCCGGCCGCTCACGACCGATGTTGATCTTCTCCGGCCGGATGGCGGTCCAGACCGTCGCCTCGGGTGCGGCGCTGATGCCGTGATCAACGTAGACGGTACCCCCGAGGTCGCGGCTGTCGATGCGCACATGGTCGGGTTCGTCCTCGACGAGCCGGCCCTCGAACATGTTCACCGAGCCGATGAAATCGGCGACGAACTTCGAAGTCGGGTATTCGTAGATTTCGGTCGGCGTACCGACCTGCACGATCTCGCCGCGGTCCATGACGCCGATGCGGGTGGCGAGCGTCATGGCCTCCTCCTGGTCGTGCGTGACGACGACGAAAGTGACGCCGAGGCGCTCCTGGATACCGAGCAGTTCGAACTGCGTCTTCTCGCGCAGCTTCTTGTCGAGCGCACCGAGCGGCTCGTCGAGCAACAGCAGCTTCGGCCGCTTCACCAGCGCGCGCGCCAGCGCCACACGCTGGCGCTGGCCGCCGGACAGCTGGTGCGGTTTGCGCTGCGCGTAGGCGTCCATCCTGACCAGCTCGAGGATCTCACCCACGCGCTGCGTGATCTCGGCACGCGCGAGCCGCTCCTGCTCCAGGCCGAAGGCAACGTTCTTCGCCACGGTCATGTGCGGGAAAAGGGCGTACGACTGGAACATCATGTTCGCCGGGCGCTCGTACGGCGGGATCCCGGTCATGTCCTGGCCATCGATGAAGATCGAGCCCGCGGTCGGCGTCTCGAAGCCGGCGAGCATGCGCAGCAGCGTGGTCTTGCCACAGCCCGACCCGCCGAGCAGGCAGAAGATCTCCCCCTGGCCGATGGAGAGGCTGACGTCGTCGACGGCGACGAAGTCGCCGAACCTCTTGGTCACGCGGTCGACCCGCACGTACTCGCGTGCCTGGGCGGCCATGCGCCCGTTTGCCGCCTGGGATTCCGCCATACCGCCCCCTGCCGGCAGGCCGGCTTACTTTCCGGTCTTGAACCGCGTCCAGGCCCGCGTCAGCTGGCGCGTGAACTCTGCCGACTCGGCCAGATCCGACACCAGCTTGGCCTTGACCTCGGGTGTCGGGTAGATGCTCGGGTCGTTGCGCACGTCCTCGCTCACCAGCGGATAGGCGGCAGCGTTGCTGGTGGCGAAGTTGACGTAGCTCGAGTTCTTCGCCGCCACCTCGGGGCGCATCAGGTAGTCGATGAACAGGTGCGCGTTCAGCGGATGTGCCGCGTCCTTCGGGATGGCGAGCATATCGAAGAACATGATCGCGCCTTCCTTCGGGATGTTGTACTTGATGGTCAGGCCCTTGCCCGCCTCGTCGGCCCGGTCGCGGGCCTGCAGCACGTCGCCGACCCAGCCGAGCGCCAGGCAGATCTCGCCATTGGCGAGGTCTTCGATGTACTTCGAGGAATTCACGTAGCGCACGTGCGGACGGATCTTCATCAGCACGTCCTCGGCGGCCGCCAGATCCTCCGGCTTCTCGCTGTTCGCGTCGCGACCGAGCATGATGAGCACCGTGCCGACGACCTCCGAGGGTGCATCGAGGATGCTCACGCCGCAGTCGGCGAACTTCGCCACCACTGCCGGATCGTAGAACATGCGCCAGCTGTCGACCGGGGCGTCGGGCATGCGCTTCGCGATCATGTCGACGTTGTAGCCGACACCCGAGGTGCCCCAGAGATAGTTGACCGCATAGGCGTTGCCCGGATCATGCTTGGCCATGACCGCCTGCAGCTCCGGATCCATGTTCTTCAGGTTCGGCAGCTTCGACTTGTCGAGCGGCTGGAACACACCGGCCTTGATCTGCCGCTCCATGAAGGACGCCGAGGGCACCACGACGTCGTAGCCGGTGGTGCCGGCAAGCAGCTTGGTCTCGAGCACTTCGTTGGAGTCGAAAACGTCGTAGGTGACGTCGATCCCGGTTTCCTTCTCGAAGTCCTCGATGACGCTGTCGTCGATGTAGTCCGACCAGTTGTAGACGTTCAGCGTCTTTTCCGCGTCGGTCTGCACCGCAGGTGTCGTCGATGCGGCCGGCGCCGCGTCCCCGGCCAGGGCTGGCCCGGCTGGCGGCGGGCTGGATTCCCCGCAGGCGGCGAGCAACAGGCTGGTGGCGGCGGCGAGCGTCGCGAGGCGGGCCTCAGACAGGGGGCGACCGATACGCATGGTTGTTCTCCCGGGTTACGAGTCGCGGATGTGGCAACCGGAACCTGCCGGATGGCATCGCAGGCTGCGGTGGCCGACGGGACTTCTTCGTTTGTTTATAGCGCAGGCCGGGGGCGGTGAAAAGCGGTCCGGCGACCTGGTACGAGGGGACTGCGACCCCCGCGCGCGGGATGGCCCGGACAGCTTCGACCACGAGCCCTGCCAGAACCTACTCCTCCTCGTCGCTCCATGGCAGCGTGGTGGCAACGGACAGGATCACCCGTTCGTCGGTACGCAGGATGCCGCTGTCCACCTCGAAGTAATCGTCGGTGTCGGTGCCGACGTACTTCAGCTCGACGTCGAAGTGGCCGAAGCTGCGGCCGATGCCGATGCTGTAGTCGTAGTAATCGGCATCGTCGCTGACTCCGTCCAGCTCGGCCTCGTCGCTCAGCAGGTCGAAATAGTCACCAAAGCTGTAGCCCGCGTGCAGGTTGAGCGAAAACTCCGCCGGCAACCCGAAGCTCGCGTTCGCCTCCAGGTACGACGCCGTTTCGTCGGAGTTGTACAGATCGGGGCTGTACCAGTACCTGACATCGACCGGTCCGAAGCCGCCGCCGGCGTAGAGTTCCAGGTAGTCCTCGGACTCGAGTTCGTCGTCGTCGGGATCCAGCTGGTTGCCCAGGTTCTCGTCGGAATCGGGGTAGGTGTACCAGGTGAGGCCGACATCCCAGCGCCAGCCACCCTCGGTCTCGCCGGCCAGGCCGGCGAGCAGGTCGAGTTCGAAATGACCATCGACGTTGACCAGTGCCGAGGAACCGTCGGAATAGACCTGCTCGCCATTGTAATCGACGTTGCTCGCCCAGGCTCCGGCATAAAAGTATTCGCCCGCCCAGTCGACCCCGACCTGCAGCGCCGGGTCGCCGTCGCTCTGCGAAATGCCGCGGAAATCGTAGTCCGTGACGGCGGTGACGGTCACGCTGGTCTCGGCCTGCGCCGCCTGTGCAGCCAGCAGCAGGAGCCCTGCGGCTCCGATCGACAGCAGTCTCATGGTTGCCCCCCTTTGGTCGTCTGCGCCATGCCGGCAGCGCATCGGTGCCGGCCAGCGGCCGTGGAACCCCGGCGACGAGTCTACTCGCGCTGCAGCGCGCCCGGCAACGTGCTGGCGGCCAGCCGGGCATATCGTGGGATCCGTCAAGGAAAAGACCCGGCCGCAGTGGTCTAATGCCGGCTGGCGCACCGCCCGGACCAACCCCGCCGGCGGTGCCCCTGTGCCAGAACAACAACGCACGACAATCCGAAAACAGCTGCCAGCCGGGACCGCCATGATGAATGCCCAGGACGTCGTCCAGCTCGATCTCGACACCATGTGCGGCAACCTGCGTGAGGAGTTTGCGCGCCTGTCAGGCCAGCGCCTGCTGCTCACCGGCGGTGCCGGCTTCCTCGGGCACTACTTCGTGCAGGCCGCACTGCACTGGAACCGGCTCGGGCGGGGCGCACCGATCGAGGTCGTGGTCTACGACAGCTTCGTGCGCGGGATGCCAGCCTGGCTCGCGCGCCTGGAGCGTGACCCGCAGCTGCGCCTGGTGCGCCACGACATCCGCCACCCGCTGCCGGCCGACATGGGCGATTTCCAGTTCATCGTTCACGCCGCGTCGATCGCGTCGCCGACCTATTACCGCAAGGACCCGATCGGCACCATGGATGCCAACGTCAATGGCCTGCGCATGCTGCTCGATTACGCCCTGGCACAGCAGTCCCGCCCGCGGCCGGTGGCGGGCTTCCTGTTCTTCTCGAGCAGCGAAATCTACGGCGACCCCACGCCCGATGACATCCCCACACCCGAGGACTACCGCGGCTTCGTCTCCTGCACCGGGCCGCGGGCCTGCTACGACGAGGCCAAGCGTTTCGGCGAAACGCTGTGCGTGAACTTCGCCGCGCAGCACGGCGTGCCCGTGAGGGTGGCCCGGCCGTTCAACAACTACGGCCCGGGCCTGAAGATCAGCGACCGGCGCGTGATCCCCGATTTCGCGCGCGACATCATGAACGGCCGCGACATCGTCATGCTCTCCGACGGCGCGCCGAAGCGCACCTTCTGCTATTCCGCCGATGCGGTGACCGGTTATTTCAAGATCCTGACCCGTGGCCGCGACGGCGAGGCCTACAACATCGGCGTGGAGACTCCCGAGATCTCGATGGCCGACCTGGCCGGCAAGCTCACCGCCCTCGCCGGCGAGCTGTATGGCTACCGCGGCCGCGTCGTGCGCCAGCAGAGCCAGGAGGCGGCCTACCTCGTCGACAACCCCAACCGCCGCTGCCCGGTGATCGCCAAGGCCCGCGCCGAGCTCGGCTACGACCCGGTGGTGTCCCTCGACGAGGGCCTGCGCCGCACGCTGGTCTGGTATGGCGACAACCGCGCGGCCGAGGACGCCTGACCCGGGGGCCTCGCCACGCTGAGGACGACAAACGCATGAAGGTTTCGATCATCGGCACGGGCTACGTCGGCCTGGTCTCGGGCGCCTGCCTGGCGGAGAAGGGCCACGAAGTCACCTGTGTGGACGTCGATGCCGCCAAGGTGGCGCGCATCAACCAGGGTGTTTCGCCGATCTACGAGCGCGACCTCGACGCCATGCTGCAACGGAACCTCGGCACGCGGTTGCGCGCCACCACGGACCTGCGCGCTGCCGTACTCGACAGCGAACTGTCGCTGATCGCCGTCGGCACGCCTTTCGACGGCCGCGAGATCGATCTCGGCTACATCCGCGAAGTGGCCCGGCAGATCGGCGCGGCACTGCGCGAAAAACCTGCCTACCACGTGGTGGTCATGAAGAGCACGGTCATCCCGGGAACGACCGACAGCGTCGTGCGACCGATCCTCGAGCAGGCCTCCGGCCGGCAGGCGGGCCGCGACTTCGGCGTCGGCATGAACCCGGAATTCCTCACCGAGGGCGAAGCGGTCGGTGACTTCATGGACCCGGACCGCATCGTCATCGGCGGCATCGATGCCGCCAGCATCGCCGCCCAGGAGCGGCTCTATGCCGGCTTCGCTGGCGTGCCGGTCATCCGCACCGGCTGCGCCACCGCGGAGATGATCAAGTACGCGTCCAACTCGCTGCTGGCGACGATGATTTCGTTCTCGAACGAGATCGGCAACCTCGGCGCCACGCTCGGCGGCATCGACGTCGCCGACGTGATGCGCGGGGTGCACACCAGCCGCTATCTCACGGTCACCACCGACGATGGCCGCGCGCTGCGCCCGGGCATCGTCGGCTTTCTCGAAGCCGGCTGCGGCTTCGGTGGCAGCTGCCTGCCGAAGGACGTGAGTGCGCTCGCCGCGCAGGGTGCCGCCGCCGGCAGCCCGATGCCCCTGCTCGGGGCCGTACTCGAGGTGAACCGCGGCCAGCCGGCACGCATGCTCGACCTGCTCGGCCGGCACTTCCCGGTGCTCAAGGGCGTGCGCGTCACGGTGCTCGGCCTCGCCTTCCGGCCCGACACCAACGACATGCGCGAGTCCCCGGCGATCCCGATCGTGCGCGCACTGCTCGCCGCCGGCGCCGAGGTCACCGCTTACGACCCGGCAGCGATGGAGGAAGCGCGGCGGGTATTCGCGGGCGAGACCGTACGCTATGCGCCGTCGCTCGCCGCTGCGGTACGCGAGGCCCAGGCGGTGCTGCTGGTGACGCGCTGGGAGCAATTCCGCACGCTGCCAGCCGTGCTCGCCGGTGGCGCAACCCGTCCCGTCCTGGTCGACGGGCGACGCCTGATCGATCCAGGCGCATGGACGCCGTACGAGGGCATCGGACGGTCGGTGGCGAAAGGCGATCGCAGCTGAAGCCGGCGCTCATTGCGCGTGGCCGGATCTGCCGCGCTGGCGCCCGGCTCAGCGCGCCGCGTGGCACTCCAGGCGCCGGCCCGGGATCTCGCCGGTGAGCGCACCATCCTCCCAGGCGACCACGCCGTTGACCAGCGTGCAGCTGACCTGCGAACGGAAGGTCGTTCCCTCGAAGGGCGACCAGGCCACCTTGTACAACAGCTCGTCACCGCGCACTTCGGTGCCGCGGCGCAGATCGACCAGCACCAGGTCGGCCCAGTACCCCTCGCGGATGTAGCCGCGTTCGCGGATGCCGAAGAGGTCGGCCACCGCGTGGCTCGTCTTGCGCACGATCGTCTCGAGCGTGAGGGCACCGTCGTGGTGGTGCTCGAGCATCATCGGCAGCGCATGCTGTGCCAGCGGCAGGCCGGCCGGTGCGCGCAGGTACGACTGCTCCTTCTCGCGCAGGCCGTGCGGGGCATGGTCGGTGCCGACCACGTCGATGCGGTCCTCGCGCAATGCCGCGACCAGGGCCGCGCGGTCGGCAGCACTCTTCACTGCCGGATTGCACTTCATGAGGTTGCCGAGATCCTCGTAGCGGCTGTCGTCGAGCAGCAGGTGGTGGACGCAGACCTCGGCCGTGATGCGCTTGCCGGCGACCGGTCCCGGCTCGAACAACGCCATCTCGCGCGCGGTAGTCAGGTGCAGCACGTGCAGGCGCGCGCCGTGGCGCCGTGCCAGATCGACGGCCATGGAGGACGAGCGCCAGCACGACTCCTCTGAACGGATCCCGGGATGCGCCGCCGGTGGCACGGCCTCACCGTAGCGCTCCCGCGCCTGGGCCTCGTTTGCGCGGATGAGCGCCGTGTCCTCGCAGTGTGTCGCGATCAGCAGCGGGCAGTCGGTGAAGATGCGCTCGAGCTGTACGGGATCGTCGACCAGCATGTTGCCGGTGGAAGCACCCATGAACACCTTGACCCCGCAGGCCTGTTCCGGGCGCAGCGCACGGATCTCCTCGATGTTGTCGTTGGCGCCGCCGAGGTAGAAGGCGAAGTTGGCGCGGGCCCGCCCGGCCGCGGCCAGGTACTTGTCGGCCAGCGCGGCGCGCGTGGTGGCGTTGGGAATGGTGTTCGGCATGTCCATGAAGCTGGTGATGCCACCGGCCACCGCAGCCGCCGACTCGGTGGCGATGTCGCCCTTGTGGGTGAGCCCCGGCTCGCGGAAATGCACCTGGTCGTCGATCATGCCGGGCAGCAGGTGGCGGCCGCGCGCGTCGATCACGCGGTCGGCGTGCGTGCCGGTCAGGCCGAAGCCGACGCGCTCGATGCGCCCGTCGCGGACCAACACGTCACCCTCGGTGATGCTGTCCTCGTTGACGATGCGGGCATTGACGATGAGCAGGGACTGGTTGGTCATGGCTGGCTGAATCGGTCCGTGGCCGAGACGAGTTCGTGGATGATGCCGGGTTCGAAGGCCGAGTGCCCGGCATCGGGGACGATGCGCAACTGCGCCTCGGGCCAGGCGCGGTACAGGTCCCAGGCCGAAGTCATGGGACAGACGACGTCGTAACGGCCCTGCACGATCACGCCCGGGATGGCGCGGATGCGGCCGACGTCGCGCAGGATCTGGTCCGGTGCATCGAGAAAGCCACCGTTGACGAAATAGTGGGCCTCGATGCGGGCCAGTGCCAGCGCGAACTCATCGGCACCAAAGCGCTCGACGGTGGTCCCGGATTCGAGCAGGTGGCTGGTGGCACCCTCCCAGACCGACCACGCGCGCGCTGCTGCCTGCGCAACCGCCGGGTCGGGGCCGGTCAGCCGGCGGTGATAGGCGCGCAGCAGGTCGCCGTGCTCGGCTGGCGGAATCGGCGCCAGGTACTCCTGCCAGCGGTCCGGCCAGATCTCGCTCGCCCCATGCTGGTAGAACCAGTGCAGTTCGGCCGGGCGCAGCATAAAGATCCCGCGCAGCACCAGCGCGGTGACGTGCTGCGGATGCGCCTCGGCGTACACCAGTGCGAGAGTGCTGCCCCAGGAACCACCGAATACCAGCCAGCGTCCGATGCCGAGATGCTCACGCAGCCGCTCGATGTCGGCGACCAGGTCCTGCGTCGTGTTCCCGCGCAGTTCGGCGTGCGGACGGCTGCGCCCGCAGCCGCGCTGATCGAACAGCACCACGCGGTAGCGCGACGGATCGAAGAACCGACGCGGTGTGACATCGCCACCGGCGCCCGGTCCACCGTGCACGAACAGCGCCGCCACACCCTGCGGATTACCGCATTCCTCGAAATAGACATCGTGCAGCGGCGAGACCCGCAGATAGCCGCTGCGATACGGTTCGAGCGCGGGATACAGGCCGCGACGCTCGGCGGTGCTGGGCGGGACGACGGGCATGCCGGCAGTATAGCGGGCCGCGCCGCGGCAGGTGGTCGCCCGCCCGCCGGCGCCGCCGCCGGCGCTGCTAGAATCCCCGCCCTGTCACCCCTGCCTGGCTATCACGCTCATGCGCACCCCCTCGATGGCGACTGGATTCCTCTGTCTTCTGGCGCTCGGCGTCGCCGCTCCCGCCGGCGCCACCGGCAGGCCCGACATCGACATCCCCTACCGCCGGGAGGTGCTCGACAACGGGCTCACCGTCATCGTCCACGAGGACCGCAAAGCGCCGGTGGTGGCGGTGAACATCTGGTACCACGTCGGCTCGAAGGACGAGGTGCGGGGACGCACCGGCTTCGCACACCTGTTCGAGCATCTGATGTTCCAGGGCACCGAGCACTACGACGACGAAATCATCAACGCGCTGGAGAACCTCGGTGCCACCGAATTCAACGGCACCACCTGGTTCGACCGCACCAACTATTTCCAGACGGTGCCGAAGAATGCGCTCGACAGCATCCTGTGGCTGGAATCCGAGCGCATGGGCCACTTCCTCGGCGCCATCACCCAGGCGCGGCTCGACGAGCAGCGTGGTGTGGTGAAGAACGAGAAGCGCCAGGGCGACAACCAGCCCTACGGCCGCGTCTGGGAGTACCTGCAGCCAGCGCTGTTCCCTGCCGACCACCCCTACTCATGGGAGACCATCGGCTCGATGGCAGACCTCGACGCCGCCACGCTCGAGGATGCGCGCAACTGGTTCAAGGCCTGGTACGGCCCGAACAATGCGGTGCTCGCCATCGCCGGCGACGTCGACACCGACGAGGTGCTGCGCAAGGTACGCCTGTACTTCGGCGACATCGCGGCGGTCCCGCCGGTGACGCGCGCGGGGCTGTGGATCCCGCGCCATACCGTCGAGCGCCAAATGACCATGCAGGATCGCGTGCCGCAGGCACGCCTGTACCGCGCCTGGACCGCACCGCAGTGGGGCAGCCGTGACGCGCAGCTGCTCGGACTCGCCACCGCCGTGCTCGCCGGCGACAAGAACTCCCGCCTCTACCAGCGGCTCGTGTACCGCGATCGCCTGGCGAGCGACGTGCAGCTCGGCGTGATGCCGCTCGAGATCGCCGGCATCAGTTACCTGCAGGTCTCGGCACGGCCGGGCGTCGCACTCGAGGCGATCGACCAGGCAGTGCGCGAGGAGCTCGCGGCCTTCGCCGCCAAGGGGCCGACGCGCCGCGAGATCGAGCGCGTCACCACGCAGCTGCGCGCGGGATTCCTGCGCGGCATCGAGCAGGTGGGCGGCTTCAGCGGCAAGGCCGGCATCCTCGCCGAGAGCCAGGTGCTCGGCGGCTCCCCCGACGCCTGGAAACGCGACCTCGCCGTGGTCGATGCCGCACGCCCCGAGGACCTGCGCAACGTTGCGGCCGAGTGGCTCGGCGGCGCGGCCGTCACGCTGCACGTGCTGCCCTGGTCGCCTGGCCACACGGCGGCCACCGGTGCCGACCGCAGCGCCATGCCACCGGCCGGAGCGCCACCAGACGTCGGCTTTCCGCAGGTCGAACGCACGCAGCTCGCCAATGGCCTCGACGTGATCCTCGCCCCGCGACCCGGTACCGGCCTGGTGGAACTGGATCTCGTCCTCCAGGGCGGCTACGCCGCCGACCCGCAGGGGCGGCCCGGGACGGCCAGCGTCACCATGGCCATGCTCGACGAAGGCACGCGCCGGCGCAGCGCCCTGCAGATCAGCGAGGAACTGGCCCTGCTCGGCGCCGAACTCGGCACCGGTGCGAGCCTCGACAACGCCTCGATTCATCTCTCGGCGCTGCGCGACCGGCTCGAGCCGTCGCTCGAGCTGTTCGCCGACGTCGTGCTCGAGCCGACCTTCCCCGCGCAGGAACTCGAGCGGCTGCGCGGTATCTTCCTCGCGGGCTTGCAGCAGGAGCAGAACCGCCCGAATTCGATGGCCCTGCGGGTGCTGCCGCAGCTGCTCTACGGCGCGGGCCACCCCTACGCCCAGCCGCTCACCGGCACCGGCACCGAGGCTTCGATCCGGGCGCTGGCGAGCGCCGATCTGGCCGCATTCCACGCCAGCTGGTTCAGGCCCGACCACGCCGCCCTGGTCGTGGCCGGCGACACCACGCTGGCACAACTGCGCCCGCTGCTCGAGCGGCTGTTCGCGGGCTGGCAGCGCGGCGCCGTACCGTCGCTCACGATCGGCCCGGCTCACCCGGCAGCGAGCGACGTGCTCTACCTCCTCGATCGCCCCGGTGCCGACCAGTCGGTGATCTTCGCCGGCCAGACGCTGCCGCCGCGGTCGAACGAAGAGGAGTTCGCGCTCCAGGCCCTGAACAACATCCTCGGCGGCCAGTTCTCGGCGCGCCTGAACATGAACCTGCGCGAGACCAGGCACTGGTCCTACGGTGCCTACAGCGTGCTCATGGACGCACGCGGCGAGCGGCCCTACTTCGCCTACGCTCCGGTGGAGACGGCCCACACGGCGGACGCGCTGCGCGAACTGCGCGGCGAATTCACCGGCATCACGGGAGCGCGCCCGGCAACGGCCGCCGAACTCGCCCGCGTACAGACGACCGAGGTACGGTCGCTGCCGGGCCGCTGGGAAACGGCCGGCGCCGTGGTTGGCGCGCTCGCCGAGAGCGTTCGCCTCGGGCTGCCCGACGACTACTGGCAGACCTATGCCGCCGGGGTGCGCAGCGTGACGCTCGCCGACGTCGACCGGGTGGCGCGTGCGCAGCTGCGCCCCGGCAACCAGATCTTCGTCGTGGTCGGCGACCGCGCCCGCATCGAGGGTGAGCTTGGCAAACTCGGGTTCAGCGGGATCCGCCTCCTCGACGCTGGCGGCACGGCGCCTTGATTGGCTCACCAGCCTATGCAAAATACCCGCGCCATCCGCGCTTCCCGCCGGTGGCCCGGCACGATTCCGTAGCCGTGCACCGCTGGTCGACCGGCTCGAGGAGCCACGATGATAAGGGCTGAATCACTGACCAAACTGTACGGTGCCCTGCGCGCTGTCGACGGCATCAGTTTCACCGTCCAGCCCGGCGAGGTGCTCGGCTTCCTCGGACCGAACGGCGCGGGCAAGACCACGACCATGCGCATGATCGCCGGCTTCGTGCCGCCGACCAGCGGGCGTGCGGAGATCTGTGGTTTCCCGGTGGACGACCAGCCGATCGAAGCACGCCGCCGCCTGGGCTACCTGCCCGAAGGCGCGCCGTGCTACGGGGAGATGACACCGCGGCAATTCCTCGGGTTCATCGCCAGGGTGCGCGGCCTCGACGGGGAGCGCCGCCGCAGCCGCCTCGACGACGTGATCGCCCGCCTGCACCTCGGCCGGGTCCTCGACCAGCGCATCGAAACGCTCTCCAAGGGCTTTCGCCGCCGTGTCGGCCTCGCCCAGGCCATCGTCCACGACCCGCCGGTGCTGATCCTCGACGAGCCCACCGACGGCCTCGACCCGAACCAGAAGCACGAAGTGCGTGAACTGATCAACGCGATGGCGAAGGACAAGATCATCGTCATCTCCACGCACATCCTCGAGGAGGTCGAGGCGGTGTGCACCCGCGCCATCATCATCACGGCCGGGCGCATCGTCACCGACGAAACCCCGGCGGCACTGATCCGCCGTTCGCGCCACCACAATGCCGTCACCCTGCGCTTCGAGCAGGCGGCACTGCTGCGCGAGGCGGCTGCCGAGCTGCGCAGCCTGGCTGACGTCGAGCATGTCGAGCTCGACGAAGCGGCGCGCGCGGTCACGGCATTCCCGCGTGGCAGCGCGCTCATCGTCACCGCCGTTGCCGATCTCGCCGGCGCGAAGGGCTGGCCGTTGTCGCAGCTGCACCTGGAGTCGGGGCGCCTCGACGAGGTGTTCCGCAGCATCACCGAGCAGGAGGCTGCCTGATGGGCGGGATCCGCATCATCGCCGGGCGCGAACTGGCAGCCTATTTCGCCACGCCGCTCGCCTACGTCTTCATCGTCATCTTCCTGGCGCTGATGGGCGTGTTTACCTTTTACCTCGGCGGCTTCTACGAGCGCGGCCAGGCGGACCTCGTGCCGTTCTTCAATTTCCACCCCTGGCTCTACCTGTTCCTGGTGCCGGCGATCGCCATGCGCCTGTGGGCGGAGGAACGCAAGTCCGGCAGCATCGAACTGCTGATGACCCTGCCGGTGACCACCGCTGCAGCGGTGATCGGCAAGTTCCTCGCCGCATGGATATTCACCGCACTCGCCCTGGCGCTGACCTTCCCGGTCTGGCTGACCGTCAACTACCTCGGCGACCCCGACAACGGCGTGATCCTCGCAGCCTACCTCGGCAGCCTGCTGATGGCCGGCGGCTTTCTCGCCATCGGCTCGTGCATCTCGGCCGCCAATCGCAACCAGGTGGTCGCCTTCATCATCACGGTCGTGGTCTGCTTCCTGTTCCTGCTGGCCGGCTTCCCGGTGGTGCTCGATTTCTTCTCCGGCTGGGCGCCGCAGGCGCTGATCGACACGGTATCCGGGCTGAGTTTCCTCACCCACTTCAACGCCATCAGCAAGGGCGTCATCGACCTGCGCGACGTGTTCTACTTCGCCAGCGTGATCATCGCCTGGCTGTATGCCACCACCGTGGTGCTCGAGATGAAGAAGGCCGACTGACGGAGCCCCCATGAGCAGCACTACCCGCGCCACTTTCGCCCGTCTCGGCCTGCTGGCCGTGGCGGTCATCTTCGTCGTGGCGGTCTCGCTCGCCAACATGATCCTGCGCGGCGCCCGCCTCGACCTCACCGAGAACCGGCTCTACACGCTCGCGCCCGGCACCGAGCGCGTCCTCGGCAGCATTGCCGAGCCGATCCATCTCTACTTCTTCTTCTCGGACAAGGCGACCACCGACATCCCCTACCTGCGCGCCTATGCGGGCCGGGTGCGGGACATGCTGCGCGAACTCGCGCAGGAGTCGCAGGGCAAGCTGCAGGTCACGGAGATCGATCCGGTGCCGTTTTCCGACGAGGAAGACCGCGCCACGCAGTTCGGGCTGCAGGGCATCCGGCTCGAGAACACGGCCGACCCGGTCTTCATGGGCGTAGCCGGCACCAACAGCGTCGGCGACGACGAGGTCATCGCCTTCCTCGACCCGACCAAGGAAGCGTTCCTCGAGTACGAACTCGCCAAGCTCGTCTACTCGCTCGCCAACCCGAAACGCCCGGTCGTCGCGCTGCTGAGCAGCCTGCCGATCAGCGCCGGGTTCGACCCGATGACCCAGCAGATACGCCAGCCCTGGGCGATCGTCGCCCAGCTGCGCCAGCTCTTCGACGTGCGCCAGCTCGACGCGGCGGCGACCAGCATCGCCGACGACGTGCAGGTCCTGATGGTCGTGCACCCGAAGGCGCTGTCCGAGCAGACGCTCTACGCCATCGACCAGTTCATCCTGCGCGGCGGCCGCGCCATGCTCTTCGTCGACCCCTGGGCCGAGGTCGACCCGGGTGCGCCCGATCCGATGGATCCGTCGGGCTCCACGCCGGGCGGGCGCAGCTCCGAACTCGCGCGGCTGCTCGCCGCGTGGGGCGTCGGCGTCGATACCGGCAACTTCGTCGGTGACGACCGCTGGGCGCTGCAGGTCATGGGTCCGGCCCAGCGCCCGGTGCGCGACATCGGTCTCGTCGGCGTCCCACCCGAGGGGCTCGATGCCGACGATGTGGTCACTGCCGGCCTGAGCCTGCTCAACTTCGGCTTCGCCGGCTCGATCACGCTCGACGAGAAGGCCGCCGCGACGCTCACGCCGCTCGTGCACTCGAGCGACCTCGCCGCACCAGTCGCCACGGCTGCGCTCGGCTTCGTCACGGACCCGCAGATGCTGCGCGAGGGGTTCAAGCCGACCGGCAGGCAATACACGCTGGCGGCACGCATCTCGGGCAAGCTGCCGAGCGCCTTCCCGCAGGGCGCGCCGGGCGGTGCCGCGGCAGGCAGCAAGCCGCACATCGCCGCAGCCGCGGAGGCGGTGAACGTCGTGCTCGTCGCCGACGTCGACTTCCTCAGCGACCGGCTCTGGGTGCAGACGCAGAACTTCTTCGGCCAGCGCCTCAACAACGCCTTCGCCAACAACGGCGATTTCGTCGTCAACGCGCTCGACAACCTGGTCGGCAGCAGCGACCTCATCGGCATCCGCGGGCGCGCGGCGTTCACGCGGCCATTCACCCGCGTCCAGGAGCTGCGCCGCGTCGCCGACGACCGCTTCCGTGTCACCGAGGAGCGCCTCCAGGGTGAGCTGCGGGAGACCGAGGAGAAGCTGACTGCGCTCCAGGCCGGGCGCGAGGACCGCAACGCCATGATCCTCAGCCCCGAGCAGGAACAGGAACTGGAACGGTTCCGCGACCAGCGCATCGGGATCCGCAAGGAGCTGCGCCAGGTGCAGCGCAATCTCGACCGGGACATCGAGCGTCTCGGCGACTGGCTCAAGGCGATCAATATCGGCCTGGTGCCGCTGCTGATCTCCATCCTGGGCATCGTGCTGGTCATCGCCCGCCGGCGGCGCCACACGGGGACGACGGCATCATGAACAGCCGCACGCTCGTCACGCTGCTCGCCGCCCTCGCGGTGCTGGTGGCACTGGCCGTTGCCGTCACGTTCTCCGAGCGGCCCGAGACGGCGGGCGGCGACCTGCTCGCGCCGGGCCTGAAAAGCCGGCTCAACGACGTCGGGCGCATCGTGGTGCGGGCAGCCGGCGACCGGACCGTGGCCACGCTGGAGCGGCGCGACGCCGGCTGGGTGGTACTCGAGCGCGATGCCTACCCCGCCAACGTAGGACGCATCCGCGGCAACCTGATCGCCCTGGCCGAGGCGCGCCTGCTCGAGGAGAAGACCTCCAATCCGGAGTTCTACGGGCG
Organism: Pseudomonadota bacterium; assembly: GCA_963205295.1. Taxonomy (GTDB): domain Bacteria; phylum Pseudomonadota; class Gammaproteobacteria; order Steroidobacterales; genus QUBU01. Next base: position 11,835 of record CAUJIY010000090.1, on the reverse strand, counting down.
GCTCAAGGTCGAGGATGTCGACAAGGACACGGCCGGTGGCCTGCGGCTCGACGTCGGGGCCGGCGAGCAGCTCACCAGCGTCATCATCGGCACCACCGGCGTCGGTGGCGGCGACCGCGCCTACGCGCGCCGCGTCGGCGAAGCGACGAGCTGGCTCGTCAGCGGCAGCTTCGACCTGCCGAAGGAAGCTGCCGACTGGCTCGACCGGCAGATCGTCGACCTGCCGGCGGCGCGCGTGCACGCCGTGACGATCACCCACCCGGATGGGGCCGTCGTGCACATCGGGAAAGCGACGCGCGAGGCAATCGAGTTCACCGTGAGCAGCGTACCCGCCGGCCGCGAACTCGCCTTTCCTGCGGTCGGCAATGCCATCGGCGCGGCACTCGCGGGCCTCGAGTTCGACGGGGTGGAGGCGGCCAAAGGCTTTGCGCCCGGCGACGTGAAACCGGTGATCGCGCGCTTCGAGACCTTCGACGGCCTCGTCGTCGAGGTCCGCAGTTTCCGCCTTCCGGCTGGCCTGCGCCTGCGCTTCAGCGCGACGGCAGACGCAGCGCTCGCCGGGCGCTTCACACCCACACCGGCACCCGCCGCGACCCCGGCCACGCAGGCCGCAGCGCCACCAGCCGCCGCCCCGGCGACGGGCGCCCCGGCGCAGGACTTTGCCGCGGTCCAGGGCGAAGCCGCGCGGCTGCAGGCCCGTTTCGCCGGCTGGGTGTACTCGGTGCCGGGCTACAAGTCCGAACAGCTCACGCGCAGCATGGCCGACCTGCTGGTCTCGCCGCTCACCGGGCCGCCGAAACCGCCCTGACCCGTGCCCCGCCTCAGCCGGACGGGTGCGCCGCGGCGTGTCCGTCCGGGCAGCACTGGATCTCGATCGTGGCGTGCCTGATCTCCGCGTGCTGCGCGAGCCGGTTGCGGATCGCCGCCGGCGTCAGTCCCGCATCGTGCGTCACCACCGTCAGGGCACAGGCGAAGGCATCCTTGCCGACACGCCACACGTGCAGATCCGTGATCCGGGTGTCACCGGCTTCCGGGCCGGTTTCCACCGCGGCACGGATTTCGGCCACGACCGGGTGATCCATCTCGCGGTCCAGCAGCACGGTCGCGGTCTGCGCCAGCAGGTTGCGCGCCCAGGTGCCCACCAGCACCGCGCCGACGAGGCCCATCGCCGGATCGAGCCAGGCCCAGCCCCACCACCAGCCGCCACACAGTGCAGCAATCGCCAGCACCGATGTGGCGGCATCGGCGATCACGTGCAGATAGGCCGCCCTGAGGTTCAGGTCGTGGTGTTCGTCTGGCCCGGCGGCAGTCAGCCCATGGCCGTGATCATGGGCCGCGTCGTGGTCGTGACCATGATCGTGCTGATGGGCCTTGCCGAGAATCAGCGCGCAGGCGATGTTGACCGCGAGACCGATGCCGGCGATGACGATGGCCTCCTGGTAGTGGATCTCCTGCGGTTCGATGATCCGCGCCAGTGACGCGGCGACCATGAAGGCAGCCACCCCCAGCAGGAACAGCGCGCTCGCGAAGCCGCCGAGAATCTCGATCTTCCAGGTACCGAAGGCGAAACGCGGATCGCCTGCGTAGCGCCGCGCTGCGGCGTAGGCGAAAGCGCTGAGGCCGATGGCGAGCGCATGCGAGCTCATGTGCCAGCCGTCAGCGAGCAACGCCATCGAGTTGAACCACCAGCCGGCGACGATCTCCACCACCATGGTGACCGCGGTGATCCACATGACCAGGCGGGTACTGCGCTCGGCGGCCGGGTTGCCCTGGTCGAAGACGTGGTCGTGATGCCACGCGGTCAGGTTCTCGGTATGCATGATGTCGCTGTCACCAGCTGCCGGCGCCGCAGCCGGTCGGTTCCGGTTTTTTACCACAGCCGGCCTGAGACTGCCGCTGCTCCGCCACCAGGCTGGCCGCTGACGGTGCGGGCGGTGTATCTTGTGCCGGTCGTGCCCACTCCCCCGGACAATGCCAGCCGCACGGCGCCGCCCGGCAATCATAACCCGCTGGCCTCGGCGCTCTCCGACCTCGCAGAATTCGACGCCCTGCTTGATGCAGCGGTCGACGCCATCGTCGCGATCGACCAGAAGGGTCTGATCATCCGCTTCAACAAGGCGGCCGAGGACATGTTCGGCTACACCGCTGCCGAGGTGGGCGGGCAGCCGCTCAACATCCTCATGGGTCCGACCGACGTCACCGACCACCAGCAGTTCGTCGACCGCTACCTGCGCACCCGTGCCGGGCGCATCATCGGCCGCGGCCGCGAAGTCGTAGCGCGCCGGCGCGATGGTTCGGAGTTTCCCGCCTCGCTCTCCGTGGGCGAAGCCCGCTCGCCGCAGGGCCTGCGCTTCATCGGCCTGATTCGCGATCTCACCAGCCAGAAGCAGGCCGAAGAGGAAGCGCTGCGCCACCGCGAGCAGCTCATGCACGCCAGCCGTCTCACGACCATGGGCGAAATGGCCGCCACGATGGCCCACGAACTCAACCAGCCGCTCGCGGCCATCGCGACCTACACGGCGGCCTGCCAGCGCCTTCTCGCCGTGGGTGACTGCTCGCACACGGAAGTCCTGACGGCACTGCGCGAGATCGGTGCCCAGGCGCACCGCACCGCCGAAGTCATCCAGCGCATGCGCGATTTCACGCGCAGCCGGGCGTCACTGCGCAAGATCGTGCATCTGGAGGCACTGGTGAACGAGGTGCGCCCGCTTGCCGAACTCGACGCCAAGGCCAACCACGTGCGGCTGTTCATCTATATCGCCCCCGGCCTGCCGGCCATCAACGCCGACGGCGTGCAGATCCAGCAAGTGATCCTCAACCTGCTGCGTAACGGTGTCGATGCGATGCGCGACGTCCCGGAGGCCAATCGGCTGCTGCGGCTGCACGCCCGCGCCGAGTCGCCGCGCCTGCTGCGGGTGGACACCATCGACCGCGGCCATGGCGTCCCCGAAGCCGTGCGCGAGCAGCTGTTCACGCCGTTCTTCACCACCAAGGCTACCGGGATGGGGATGGGGCTCGCGATCAGCCGCTCCATCATCACCGCACACGGCGGCAAGCTCGACTGCGCCAACAACCCGGACGGCGGGGCCACCTTCTTCTTCACCCTGCCAACGGCGATCGAGACCTGAGGCTCCCCGGGTTCGGACCCGCTCCCGCCAGGACAGGCGCCATGCCTGGCAGCTGCCGATGCCGTGCGCTGTCGCTCAGGAGAAACAGGGCCCGTGCAGCCAGCTCACCAGCGTGTGGCGCGTACCCTGCGTCACCGGGTCAACGCGGTGCAGGAGATACGACGGGAAGATCGCCGTCACCCCCTGCGCTGGCCGCAGTGGCTCACTGCCGTCCATGAAGCGCAATTCGCCCCCCAGATACTCTTCCGGCGGCGTCAGGAACGTGATCAGCGACAGCTTGCGCGACGCCGTCACGCCCGCACCGAGGTCCATGTGCCAGTCGAAAAAACCGTCCGGTGTGTACTCGAGCACGTGCATGGTCATCATGTCGCCGAGGCGGAAGCGGTAAGCCCGCTCGTTGGCTTCCAGTGCGAGCTTGCGCAGGCGCTGGTAGATCCAGGCGAACTCCCGGTTCAGCGGTACGGAGCGCTCACCGGTGCGCCGGAGCTGGTAGTCGACGCGCGAACCGGCCCCGCTGTGGTCGGCGATCTCGGCCTGCGATGCCGGCAGCGGCAGGCTGCTGATCCAGCGGCACTCGTCGGCGGTGAAGACGTCGGGCATCTGCCCGACGGCAGTCAGGTAGGCATTTTCCACAAATATCGCTCCGCGTACCGTCGGGGCTTCAGGGTGCCGGGACGCCCACCACGGCATGGAGCCGTTCGAGGAAACGGCGCTCCCCGGCACTGACGCGCTCACCGCCGAAGCCGAGAAAGTCGCCCTCCTTCGAGGCCGTGGCGACCCGGTCGGCCAGCCAGGCGAGCATCTTGCGAAAATCGCTGTCGTCATCGGCAGCCTGGTGCGCCTGCAGCGCTGCCAGCGCAGCGCCCACGGCCTCGAGTGCCGCATCCTGCAATCGACTGGCAACCTCGACTGGCTCCGTGACCGCCTTCAGCACGGCGTGCAGATCCTGTTGCGCCGCGCGGATCTCCTCCGGCGCGAGCAGGTCACGGATCAGCCGGTTGTTAGCGCGGGTCGCTTCGGCGAAGGCCCCGGCGGCAGCCATGCCCTCGGCCAGGCTGCCGAACAGGCCGCTGTTGCCCGCAGCGGCGGTGGCCAGCGCCACGAACTGGGGGGCATTGCGCAATGCGCGCCACTCCGCGGCCGAAAAGTCGCTCTTCGCCGGCATGGGCCCCTCAAACGATCGCGCTCATCATCTGCGTGGTGAAATCGAGGTACAGGCCGTCGTCGCGTCCCTCGAAGTAACGGCGCGTGGCCAGCGCGTGGCTGAAGTGCCCGGTGTGGCTGAAACCAAGGCCACGCAACGTCTGCTGCAGGTCGGCGGGCCCGAACCGGCACAGCCACGGCTCGCCGAAGCGCTGCACGAAGGCTGTGATCGAGCGCATCGCCTGGCGCTCGGTCTCGTTGAGCTCGGCGTCGTCCATGACGAAGTCGAAGACGATCTGGCTCGACGGCGGCAGGCCGGCGACGAAACGGAACACCTCGAGCACCGACTCGCGGTTGAGGTAATACGAAACCCCAAGCCAGGAGAAGAACGCCGGGCGCTTGCGGTCGAAACCGCAGGCCACCAGCCGCTCGCCGAGCGAGTCCTTCTCGAAATCCACGGCGACGTGATGCAGGCGCTCGCTGAACGACACGTCGGCCGCGCGCAGCCGCTCGAGCTTCCAGCGCTGCGTGTCGGGATGATCCACTTCGAAAGTGTGCACCCCTTGCGCGGGATGCCCGGGACGGTATGGCGAGGTATCCAGTCCCGCACCGAGCAGCACGTACTGCCCGACGCCACGGCCGATCGCCGCCTTCAGCTCGTCTTCCGCGAAGCGGCTGCGCATACAGATCAGGGAGCGCGCCTTCACCAGCGGGGCAGTGGCGAGCCGCTCACGATCGCCCTCGAGACGGTCCGTGAAGCCCGGCCCGAGCAGCGTCGCCGCCAGCGGATCCTCGAGGATCTTCGGCTGCCCGTCGAGCACCATGTGCACGGCCCGGAGATACGCCGAGCCTTCAGCCATGCGGCTGTGCTTGCCTGTTTCCACGTCTTGTCCTTCCCTGTTGGCGAGGGCGGACGGGCAGTATAGAGCGAAGCGCGCTGCGATCGAACCCGGGGGTGAGCTAGCGCGGTTTTTCCCCGTCCAGGTCCTCGAACAACCGGCGCGCAGCGATCGTCGCCGCCTCCATGAATGGCGCCGGGTCTTCCGCGGCCGATTCGTAGGCGTAATTCAGTTCGGCACTGCCCTCCCAGGCCACACCACCGGTGCGGCTGTCCCAGATCTGCGCGAATATGCGCAGGTTGGCCTGCTTGGTATCGACCAGGCGCAGGCCGAGGAAACTGAAGCGACCGCGGCTGATCTGCTGGAAGTCCGCGAGACTCATCTGCACCAGGTACCGCACCCCGCCGACCTCGCCGATCTGCCGCAACACCGAGCCTTCCAGGATCCCGGTCTCGAGGTAATCGCGATACATGCGCTTGTACTGCTGGTCGAGATCGGCGGCATTGACGGCGCTGAGGACCGCCGGCAGCGGCACCACCTTCACGCCCGGGCGCGAGAGCTGCAGTTGCCGGGCGAAGGCGTGCGCCAGCGCCTGCTTGTCGGCCTCGCGACCCGTGGCTGCGGCCGGCGTGAGAAAACCGATGCCTTCACGCTCGAGTGCACCGGGTTCGAGCGCGAGGTTGTTGAGGTCGACCTTGTAGCGCACCTGGTCGGTGAAGCTGCAGCTGGTGGCGAGCAGCGCAAGTCCAAGCGCGACCAGGGCGCCTGCGGCCCGGCGTCCGGTTCGCTGCACGTGCACTCGGTCGATGCTGTCCACCCGCCCATTGTCGCCCCTGGCGGTGTGGGCGTCGACTCGATCGCCCGCGTGCAGCAGCCATCGCCCTGGAGCTAGTCCTGCCGCGGGCTGCCGACACCCATGCGGTCGAACACCTCGCCGCTCTCGCTGAAATGGTGGTGGAGCGCCGCCAGCACATGCCCGATCACGAGCACGGTGAGCACGATCCAGACGGTCTCGTGGACCTCGCGACAGAAGGCCTCGAGGCCGGGATCGGCCACCACGAATGCAGGCAGATCGAACAGACCGAACAGGCCGACCGTCGCACCATCCGCCTGCGACATGGTGATCCCGGCCACGACCTGCACCAGGACCACGCCGTAGAGCACCCAGTGCACAGCATGTGCAGCCAGGCTCATCCAGGCCGGGCCGGGCAGGTCGTCCGGTTGCGGATTGGCCAGCTTCCAGGCCACGCGCAGCAGGAGCAGGCCACCGATCAGCACGCCGAACGAGCGGTGCAGCCAGGTGGTGAAGTCCCGATCGGCCTCGGGCATCGTCTCGATGTTGAGCGCGAGGAAAGTGGTCAGCCCGATCAGCAGGAACATCGCCCAGTGGAAGAACCGGGCGACGAGGCCGTAGCGTCGCGCCGTATTGCGCCATTGCATGTCCGCGACTCCGCCGGATCGTTGGACGCGTGATGCCGGCGTCGCGCATCACCGATACGCGACAGCCGTGGCACCGATCACCGCCTAGGTGCGCGAGGCCTCGAAGATGCCCTGGACCGCCTCGTCCATCGCCTCGTCGAAAGCCCCGTCCGACATCTGGGCCGTGAGTCCCTCGACCAGAGCACGCGAGAAGCTCGCGATCATGCCGTGCTGGCGTGCCAGACGCCGGTTGGCCTCCTGCCGCGAGTAGCCGCCTGACAGCGCAACCACGCGCAGGACGTTGCGATGGGCGATGCAGTCGGCGTAAAGGTTGTCCTGCTCCGGCAGCGTGAGCTTCAGCATCACGAGCTGATCGGGTGCCAGCCTGTCGAGCTGCGCCACGATGCCGGCCTTCAGCAGCTTCTCGGCACCGGCCTTGTCCGGGCACTTGATGTCCACCTCGGGCTCGATGATGGGCACGAGGCCGGCCGCGACGATCTGGCGGCCAACCTCGAACTGCTGCTGCACGATCGCGCCGATGCCGTCCGCATTGGCCTGCTTGATCACCGAGCGCATCTTGGTGCCGAAGATCCGCTTGCCACGCGCCTTGGCGAGCAACGCATCGAGGGCGGGCATCGGCTTCATGAGCTGCACGCCGTCGCGCTCCTCGGCGAGACCCTTGTCGACCTTGAGGATCGGCACCACGCGCCTGACGTTCCAGAGATAGTCGGCCGTCGGCTGGCCCTGGATGTCGCGGTCCATGGTGTTTTCGAACAGGATCGCCGCGAGGATGCGGTCACCATTGAAGGCGGGGGTGGTGATGATGCGCGTGCGCATCTGGTGCACCAGGGCGTACATCTGCTCCTCGCCCGACCAGGCGTCGTTGCCGAGGCCATAGAGATTCAGGGCCTTCGGCGTGCTGCCACCGCTCTGGTCCAGGGCCGCTATGAACCCGTCCTGGGTCCGCATCTTGCGCTGCTGCTGCTCGAATGTTTTCACGATCCATCTCCCGGAAAAGCAAAGACCTGCCCGCCGCCATGTCGCGACGGCCGCAGAGTTTAACGCACGCGAAGCGACGGGGCCCGCCTGCAGGGCGGGCAACGATCATGCCGGACGCTTTCACCGGGTGGCACCGCCACCCCAGGGGAGTCAGGGCCCCTTGGCGTTGCGGACGGCGATGCAGATGGCGACCACGACCACCGCCACGACCGCAAGATAGAAAGCGTAGAACGCAGGATAGTGCTGGAAATAGTGTTCGAACATCGGCGTTTTCTCCTGGGCGGACTTTGCCACAGGGAACGACACCGGCGAAAGTGTCGCGGTGGCCAGGTGGCTGCCCAACCGCAGCCAGTCGGCGCAGCTCCGGAGCTGCCACCCGTGACGACGGGCGCCAAAACACCTTCTGCGTCACCGACTTATCCAGTCTCTGCACGATTGCCGGCACACCGGCGGGAGGGCCAACGCGGTCGTGCTCCATGCGGTCGCACGATTGATCCATGTTATGGCCCACCGCGGCATCGAATGCGATAATCGAACCAGAACAAGAAGATGGCGTCATCGACCGCCAGCCGGAGGTACTCCACATGCAGCCCTCATTTGCGTGTCATGCAGCAGGCGGTATCGCCATTGGCCTGATGACCCTGGCCGCGATGCCGGGCCGCGCCGCACCGGTTACCAGCACGTTCGCGTACATCGACAGCTACTCGGCCGGCGTGTTCCGGGCGAAGAACAACCCTGCGATCGGACTCGTCGACGAGACGCTGCTCCAGGGCACGGGAGCACCGGGCGAATACACCCTCATGGGCCACGCACGCGCCTGGGCCACCGCGAGCGGCGGACAGTACGCCATCGGTGCCCGGGCCGATCTCGATGCCGACTTCGTGCCGGGAACGCTCATCGCCGTCTACGGTGATCCGCCGGTGCTCTGGAACACGGCCGAAGCGCTGGCTTCAGGGCTGATCGAGGACCAGCTCACGTTCCTGACCCCGGCACTGGCGCCCGGTGCCACGATGAACGTGAGCTTCACCTATTTCCTGCACGGCCAGGGCGCCGACTGCGACCGGGCAGCGTGCGCGATCACGGGTGGAGTCGGAGGAACCATTCCTGCCACCGAGGTCTACGGCGAAGCACGCAGTTCGATCGGCGGCGGCTTCCAGCTGCAGAGCAAGCGCATCGACTTTCCCGCTCCGGGAGCGGGCTTCACCCACGTGTTTACCGTGCAGAACGGTGCGACTCTCGCCTATGCGCTCGAACTGAGTGCGCGCGTGTTCTCGTCGACAGCCGATGCCAAGGCACTCGGCATGGACCTGAATCCGGGCTACTTCCACGTCGATGCCACCGCTGACTACCATTCGACCCTCACCCTGACGGGAATCGCGGCCACGGATGCAGGCGGCACGCCGCTCGACACGTTCAGCATCACCGGTTCCGACGGCCTGCCGCTCACGCCGGTGCCACTGCCCGGATCGGCCTGGCTGCTCGGCCCGGCATTCGCATGGCTGGCGCGGTATCGATCCGCCCCGGCATCGTCGCGCCGATGAATCGGCCCATTTGACCTTCAGTACGGATCTGGCCGAGACTGCGACACGACCGCAGCGGTCGCGGGCGTACGCCTCGATGCCACCGCGACGGCAGCACCTGATCCATCGACGGAGAGGCGCAGTGAGCGCGAAGTCGTACATCACCGATGATCTCCGGCGCCTCGTCGGGCAGGAGCTCGACCGCTCCGTGCACGAGATCGAGAAGGGCATGATCCGCCGGCTCGCCGAAGCGGCGTTCGACGACAACCCGCTGTACCGGGACGGGGAAGAGAGCCGCACCAGCCGCTACGCCGGCATGATCGCGCCGCCCGGGATCGTGTGGCCGATCATCCCGGCCAGGATGGACTGGATGGCGACGCAATACGAGTTCCCGCTCAAGCGCCTGCTCAATGCAGGCTTCGAGCAGGAGCTGTTCGGGCCGATACGGCCGGGCGATGTGCTCACCGGGATCCTGACCCTCGCCGACGTCGCGGAAAAGCAGGGACGCGTCGGGCCCATGGTGTTCTTCCATTTCGAAGTCGTCTGGACCAACCAGCACGGTGACAGGGTCATGAAGCTGCGCCAGAGCTTCATCCGGTACTGAAGAAAGGGCGGCACTTGAAGCCACAGGTCCACTACGAGGATGTCGCGGTCGGCCAGGAGCTGGAGCCCCTGCGCATGACGCCGACGCGCCGGCAGGCGGTGAAATGGGCCGGGGCTTCCGGCGACTACTACGAGATCCACTACGACAAGGATTTTGCGCGCGCCGCCGGTCAGCCTGACGTGATCGTGCATGGCGCCCTCAAGGCGGCGATCGCGGCGCAGCTGCTGACGACCTGGATGGGGCTCGCGGGGTTCCTGCGCAAGATCAGTTGCCAGTTCCGGGGCATCGACTTCTTCGACGTCGAGCTGACCTGCAGGGGCCGGGTGACCGACCGGTTCCTCGACGGCGACGCGCACTGCGTTGCCGTCGAGGTGTGGATCGAGAATGCCGCCGGCGAGCGCACCACGGTCGGCAACGGGGTGGTTGTCCTGCCGTCGCGGAACACCGACGAACCAGCGAGGTGACGGACATGGCTGCAGCAGGAGCGCTGGCCGGCAAGGTGGCGGCGATCACGGGGTCGGGTCAGGGAATCGGCCGGGCGATCGCCGTGCTCTTCGCACGCCAGGGGGCAGCCGTCGTCGTCAACGCACTGCATCAGTCATCGGTCGACGCCGTCGTCGCCACGATCCGCGCGGCCGGCGGCAAGGCAGCCGGCTGTGCCGCCGACGTGCGCAGCGCCGCCGATGCCCAGCGGATCGTCGATACCGCCGGTGAGGCGTTCGGGCGGCTGGACATCCTGGTGAACAACGCCGGATTCCCGCTCGACGCCATGATCCACAAGATGAGCGACGCGCAGTGGGACGACTGCATCGACGTCACGCTCAAAGGCGCGTTCAACTGCATCCGGGCAGCAGCGAAGTACATGCGCCACGAAGACCATGGCGGGCGCATCATCAACATCTCGGCCGCGGCGGGTCTGATCGGCAGCCCGGGGATGGCCAACTACTGCGCTGCCAAGCACGGCCTGCACGGACTGACCAAGTCGGTGGCACTCGAATGGGCGCGGTTCGGCGTGACCTGCAACGCCGTCGCCTACGGCTGGGTCGACACGCGGCTGACCGGTGAGCGGGAAGCCGGCGAACAGGTGCTCGGCCACCCCGTCGGCATCCCGAAAGCCATGCGCGAGCAGATCCGCGCCGGCTACCAGGGCCACCCGCAGAGCGCCGAGGAAGCAGCCGCGACAGCCCTGCTGCTCGCGCTACCCGAGGCGCAGCACGTGACCGGCACCATCGTCAACGCCACCTCGGGGTGGCTGGCGGGCTGAGAGCCTGGCCCGCGCCAGGCCAACACGACGCAGGCGCTAAGGGCTATCGCGAAGGACGATCGGATCGCGGCAGGCGGATCTCCATGCACAGCCCGCCACCCTCGCGGTTGTGCGCCCCGATGCGACCGCCATGCCCTTCGATGGCGCGGCGGGCAATTGCCAGCCCAAGACCGAATCCGGTCGGCAATGCGCTGCCGGAGCCGCGGTGGAACGGCTCGAAGATCGTTTCCAGGTCGGCCGGCGCGACGCCGGGGCCGCGATCGGCCACCGTGACCAGCAGGCCGGCACCGGGCTCGCGATCCAACGCGACCTCGACCACGGTGCCTGGTGCCGTGTGGCGCACGGCATTGCGGATCACGTTCTCGAATGCCCGGTGCAGGAGCTCGGCCCGGCCTTCGATCTGGAACTCGCCAGGCGCCACCTCGAGCTGCAGCCCGCGGCCGGCAGCTTCAGCCTCGAAACGGGCGTCGGCAGCCACGGCTGCCACCAGCTCGGCGAGGTCGACCGGCCCGCCCGATGCTCCGCCTACACCCGCTTCCAGGCGCGACAGCGTCAGCACTTCACCGACCAGCTCGTCGAGGCGGCCCGCCTCGCGCTCCACGCGGTCGAGCGCACCCTCGACCCGGGCCGGGTCCTGGCGGGCCAGACCGATCGCCGCCTGCAGCCGGGCCAGCGGCGAGCGCAGTTCGTGCGATACGTCGTGCAGAAGCTGGCGCTGCGCACCGAGGAGCGCCTGCAATCGTCCTGCCATGGTGTCGAAGTGCTGGCCAAGGTCGGCGATCTCGTCGCGCCGGCGACCCATGCGCGGCTGCACCCGCTCGTCGAGACGCCCCTCGGCAGCGGCGGCGAAGGCAGTCCGCAGATGCCCCACCGGTCGGGCGAAATGGCGGGCAAGCACGGCACTGCCGGCGAGACTCGC
>CAUJIY010000089.1 GCA_963205295.1 Pseudomonadota bacterium | reverse complement strand
GTCGTCGACGGGGTGTGGCGCGCGCTGCGCCCGGGCGGGCGTTTCGTCGGCGAGTTCGGCGGGCGCGGCAATGTCGCTGCCATCGTCGCGGCGCTCAACGCCGCCCGTGCCCGCCGCGGCCAGCCGCCGCTCGCGCGCTGGTACAACCCGGGGCCGGAGGAGTACGCCGCGCTGCTCGCCGGGCGCGGCTTTCGCGTGACGACCATGCAGCATTTCCCGCGGCCGACGCCGTTGCCGGGGCCGCTGCGCGACTGGCTCGACAACTTTGCCGGGGCTTTCGTGGCCGGTATCCCCGACGCGATGGCGCTGCTCGACGAGGTCGAGGCGGAGCTGGCGCCGGTGCTGCGCGATGGGCAGGGCACCTGGCAGGTCGACTACGTGCGGTTGCGCTTCGCGGCCCTGCGGCCATGACCTGCGTCGGTCGCGACAAGGCTGGCCTGCGCGGCTACGATGAACGGCCTGCCGGGACGGGCCGGCAGGCGCCAGGGCTGGAGGCAGACCCCATGACGATACCGGCATCACGCATTCCCGCGGTCCTGCGCACCGCACGGCTCACCGCACTCGCCGTCGCCGCGCTGCTCGGCGGCTGCACGGCATTCGACTCCCCCGATACCTACAACCGCCACCGCCTGAGCGACATCACCCTGCCGCGGGGCGAGGCGTCCGGCAGCGACGTGTTCTATTTCGATGTCACGCTTACCGCCGAATTCCCCGAGGGCAGCGCTACGGCCGAGGCCGAGCGCATGCGCTGGCTCGACGAATGGCTGGTGCAGCGGAACATGTGCCTCGCCGGCCGCGAGGTCGTCGGCAAGCGGCGCTTCGACGAGCTCGAGGACAACCCGGCGCACCGCGACCTGCGCTACGAGGTGCGTTGCCGCAGCGGGGCGCCGGCCAATGCACCGTAGCAAGCTCGCCGGCTTCATCATCGACTGCGAGGCGGACGACCCGGGCGCGGCCGCCGGTTTCTGGAGCGCCGCACTCGGCATGCCGGCGCGTGAGCTGCCCGCCGAGGAAGGCGGCAAGTACGTGCGCCTGCTCGATCCGCAGCACGGTCTGCACGTCGAGGTGCAGGCCGTGACCCACCCGAGCCGCGTGCACCTCGACATCGAAACCGACGACATCGAGGCCGAAGTCCGCCGCCTGGAGGCCCTCGGGGCGCGGCGCGTGGCCTTCGTGCGCACCTGGTGGGTGATGGAAGCGCCGACCGGCCAGCGTTTCTGCGTGGTGCGGCAGACCTCGCCGGACTTCGACCGGCTGGCGCACCGCTGGGACCGAGAGGCGCCTCCGGGCGCGGCATAGCGACGCGGGACGGGGTAGCGGCCCGAGTCCCTTTTACAATGAGAACGGGGCGCACGCCGGGTTGGCGGTGGCCCCGCAACAGTCTGATTTGCAGGGAGATTCACCGATGGGCCGCATGTTCGTCCGACTGGCCGCGCTCGGCGCGGGCCTCGTGCTGGGTGCGGTGGCGCTGGCGGGGCCCAACCCCGACTTCAGCGGCACCTGGGTGCTGAACAACCAGAAAGGCCGCAACCTCGGCATGGTCGCGGCGGTGAAGGAAACGGTGGTGGTGGCGCAGACTGCCGCGCGCCTGACCATCGACTTCACCTCGACGTTCATGGACGACACCACACAGCGCCAGGTGAGCTACGACCTCGCCGGCCAGCCGGTGCCGAACGAGAACGCGATGGGCGAGCGTGCCGAGACGGTGGCGCGCTGGGACGGCCCCCGGCTGGTGGTGACCTGGACCAGCGAGGGTGCCGTGGCCGGAACGAAGGTGGTCAAGACCGAGACGCGTACGCTCTCCGCCGACGGGCGCACCATGACGGTGGTCAACGAGCGGCCGAACAAGGAACCGATGGAGCTCGTCTACGAGAAGAAATAGGTGAAGACCGGATTCCTGGTTGCCGGGCTCGTCGCCGCACTCGGCGTGGCCGGCGGGGCATGGTGGTCCTGGGAGCGGTTCGCCGGCGGCGATGCTGCCGCGGCCGAACGCACCTGGGCCACGCCGCAGCGGCGCACCATTGCCGCCAGCGTGCTCGCCACGGGCGTGGTGCGCCTGCGCGTCGGCGCGGAGGTGCGCGTCGGTGCGCAGCTCTCCGGCATCGTCGAGAAGCTCAACGTCGAGGTCGGTTCGCGGGTGCGCGAGGGCGACGTCATCGCCGAGATCGACGCGCGGGGCTTGCGCGCGCGGCTCGCGCAGGCGCAGGCCCAGATCGCCGTCGACGAGCAGGACGTGCGCCGTGCCGGGGTCGAACTCGAGCGGGCACGGCGCCTCGATGCGAAGAAGCTCGTCGCCGAGAGCCAGGTGGAGGATGCGGAAATCGCGCTCGCCCAGGCCCGGGCGCGTCTGGAGAAGGCGCGCCGTGACGCCGCCGTGGTCGAGACCGAACTCGTCTATGCCGTGATCCGCTCGCCGATCACGGGCACGGTGGCCTCCGTCAGCACGCAGGAGGGCGAAACCGTGGCGGCTTCCTTCACCACGCCGACCTTCGCCACCGTGATCGAGGACGGTGCGCTCGAACTCGTTGCCATGGTGGACGAGACCGACATCGGCAACGTCGCCATCGGCAACCCGGTGACCTTCACCGTCGAGGCCTACCCGGCCGAGGAGTTCGCCGGGCAGGTGGTGCGTATCGCCCCGAAAGGCACGATCATCTCCGGCGTGGTCAACTTCGAGGTGATGATCTCGATCACCTCGCCGGTCACGCTGCTCAGGCCCGACATGACTGCCAATGTCTCCGTGCGCACCGCCGAGCGCGAAGCGCTGGTGGTGCCGAACGCGGCCGTGCAGCGCGAAGGCGGCGAGCGCTACGTGTGGATCCAGCAGGGCGACGCGCTCGCCCGGCGCGTGGTCGAGGTCGGCACGCGCGACACCAGTTTCACCGAGATCCGGCAAGGACTCGGCCCGACCGAGCGCGTGCTCGTCGCGCCGCAGCCGCAGCCGGTGGAGGCCGGCAGTTCATGATCGAGGTCAGTCATATTTCCCGCACCTACACCCGCGGCGACGGTACGCCCGTGCCGGCACTGCGCGACCTGTCGTTCACGATCGCGCGCGGCGAGTTCGTCACCATCCGCGGCGCTTCGGGTTCGGGCAAGTCCTCGCTGCTGAACATCCTCGGCTGCCTCGACACCCCGACCTCGGGGAGTTACCGGCTCGACGGCGAGGACGTCTCCGGCCAGGACGACCGCGCCCGCTCCCACATCCGCAACCGCAAGATCGGCTTCG
Organism: Pseudomonadota bacterium; assembly: GCA_963205295.1. Taxonomy (GTDB): domain Bacteria; phylum Pseudomonadota; class Gammaproteobacteria; order Steroidobacterales; genus QUBU01. The sequence continues at coordinate 14,449 of CAUJIY010000089.1, read as the reverse complement.
TGTTCCAGTCGTTCAACCTGCTGCCGCGCACCACCGCGGCGGAGAACGTGGAACTGCCGGCGGTCTACGCCAGCGGTGAGGTCGACCGCGGCCGGGCGCTCTCGATCCTCGCGCGCGTCGGTCTCGCCGACCGCGCCGACCACTACGTGACGGAACTCTCCGGCGGCGAGCAGCAGCGCGTGGCGATCGCCCGGGCGCTGATGAACGATCCGCCGCTGCTCCTGGCCGACGAGCCGACCGGCAACCTCGACTCGACCGCCGGCGAGTCGGTCATGCGCCTGCTGACCGAGCTGCATCGCGAGGGCCGCACCATCGTGCTGGTGACCCACGACGAGGCGGTCGCGGCCTACGCACGGCGCGCGCTCCTCATCCGCGACGGCGTGCTCGCCGAAGACCGGCAGCAGGGCGGGATGGCGGGAGGTGCGGCATGAATCCGGGTCGTACCGTGGGTCTCGCGCTGCGCACGCTCGGGCGCAACCGCCTGCGCAGCTTCTTCATGATGCTCGGCGTGACCATCGGCATCGCCTCGCTGACAGCTCTCGCCTCGGTGGGCGAAGCGACCAAGCAGGAAACCCTGCGCCGCTTCCGCAACATGATCGGCACCTTCGACATCGTCATCGTCAACCCGGGCGGTCCGCGCAGCCGCGGCATGCCCTCGCTGGTGTCGGCGCCGCCGGTGCTCAAGGAGGCCGACGCCCGCGCCATCGCCAGCGAGGTGGCGCTGGTGAACCAGGTGGCGACCACGCAATTCGCCTTCGACATCGACGTCAAGTACCGCGACCGCAGCGGCAGCCCGTCGGTGATCGGCGTGTCGCCGAACTGGATCGAGGTGCGCGGCGAGGAAGTGGTGCTCGGCAGCGGCATCAGTGCCGAGGACGACGCCTCGCTGGCGCGCGTCGCGGTGATCGGCGAGGACGTGCGCCGCCAGCTCTTTGGCGACGAGGACCCGCTCGGCAAGCAGATGCGCATCGCCGACGTGCCGTTCCAGGTCAAGGGTGTCTTTGCCCCGCGCGGGGTGGGGCCTGGCGGGTCGAGCATGGACAACATGCTGGTGATTCCGGTGACGACCGCCTCGCGCCGGCTGTTCAACCGCGACTACTACACCGGGCTCATCGTGCAGCTGAAGGACCCGGAACAGTCCGCGCGGGCCATCGAGGACATCCGGGCGCTGCTGCGCGAGCGTCACGGCATCGTGCCGCCGGCCGAGGACGACTTCAACGTGACCAGTCCCGCCGCGCAGGTCGCGCGCGTCACCGATGTCGGCTCGACGCTGGCGCGGGTGATGACCGGTGTGGCCGTGATCGCCACGCTGATCGGCGGCGCGGTGATCATGAGCCTGATGCTGATCGCGGTGTCAGAGCGGCGCCGCGAGATCGGCGTGCGCCGCGCGGTGGGGGCAAGCCGCAGCGACATCCTGCTGCAGTTCCTGGTGGAGGCGGCCACGGTGTCCTTCCTCGGCGGGCTGCTCGGGATCCTCCTCGGTGTCGGCGGTACGCTCACGGTGACGACGCTGACGAACCTGCCGCCGGCGGTCATGTGGAGCGCCGTGGCCGGTGCGGCGCTGCTGTCGGTGGCAGTGGGCCTGCTGTTCGGCCTGCAGCCGGCGTGGCGCGCCGCCAACGTCGATCCGATCCAGGCGCTGCGCTCGTGAGCTGAGTCGCCGTGCAGGTCGACTGGAGCACCTGGCGGCACCTCGCGCGCAGCTGTCTGCGCCAGATCTGGCGCTTCCGGCTGCGGTCCTTCCTGGTGGTGTTCTGCGCCGCGCTCGGCGTGGCCGGTGCCATCGCCTCGGTCAACTATGCCTCGGGCGGTCGCGCACAGGTGCTGGAGAAGATCCACCGGCTCGGCACCAACGTGCTGGTGATCAACGCCGAGCAGAGCCGGGCCGAGGGCGGGCGGGCGCGCACGGGGGCGATCGTCACCACCCTGGTCGAGCCCGACTACCTGGCACTGCAGCGGGAACTCGAGGGCTGGTCGCGCTCCTCGGCGCTGGTCGCGGCGCCGCTGCGGCTGAAGGCAGGCTACAACTCGCGGGTCTCGCCGGTGGTCGGGGTGGAGCCCGCGTTCTTCGCGATCAAGTCATGGTCCGTCACCGCGGGCGATGTCTTCGGCAACGAGGAGCTGCGCCGCTCCGCGCGTGTGGCGCTGCTCGGCGAGCGCGTGGCGCGCGACCTTTACGGCGAGGAGTCGCCGGTCGGGGAGCGGCTGTTCATCAACCGCGTGCCCTTCGAGGTCATCGGCGTGCTTGCCGAGCGCGGCCAGGGGCTCGATGCCACCAACGAGGACCAGCAGGTCTACGTGCCGCTCACCACGGCGATGCGCCGCCTGCTCGACGTCGACCACTACGGCTCGATCCTCTTCGAGATCACCGATGGCGGGCGCCTCGAAGCCACCGCCGCGGAGATGCGCGCACTGCTGCGGGTACGCCACCGCATCTCGGAATTCCGGCCCGACGACTTCAAGGTTGCGAGCCAGCAGGGCCTGATCGAGACCCAGCTCGCCGCCACCGACCGGCTCGGCTTCCTGGTGCGCTGGATCGGCTTCTCGGGCCTGGTGGTCGCCGGGCTCGGCGTGCTGGCCATCGCCTGGATCGCGGTGCGCGACCGGACCACCGAGATCGGCACCCGGCGCGCCCTCGGCGCCACGGCCCCCGACGTCTTCTTCCAGTTCGCCTTCGAGGCGGCGGTGCTCGCGAGCTTCGGCGCCGTGCTCGGGCTCGGCCTCGGCTGGGCCGCCTCGCGGTTCACCGCCCAGCTGGCCGCGCTGCCGTTCGTGTTCGAGCGCGCCAACGCCATGATCGCGCTGACCATGGCCCTGCTGCTGAACCTGGTGTTCGCCAGCTGGCCCGCCCTGCGCGCCGCCCGCCTCGACCCCATCCGCGCCCTGAAGCACGAATGAGCCCGCGCTGCTCCAAGTCAAGGACGGCGACCGGCGCCAGACCTACATTGCAATTGTCCGGACAAGTGCCGAAGAATGCGCATCGCCCGCCAGCGGTACCCCGAAAATGGCGGGTGCCGGGGTGCGAGGTCGGGGGCGCCGCCGCCAGGGCGGCTGCAGCTACCGGACGCTCCGCGGGCAAACTGTGATCCGAAGATCAGGAGATTCAACCATGCGAGTCGACGTCCTGCTCGAACCCGACCAGACCCCGGCCCAGCTGGTCGAGCTGGCGCAGCTCTGCGAGCGCCACGGGATCCACACCATGTGGATGCAGAACTACCTGTCCTGGCGCGACGCGTTCATGGCGCTGGTGCCAGCGGCCCAGGCGACGCGGCGCGTGCGCCTCGGGGTGTGCGTGGTCAGCCCCTGGGAGATGCACCCCATCAAGATGACCAACGCGCTGCTGACGCTGCAGGAGTACAGCCACGGGCGGGCTGCGCTGGTCATCGGCGGCGGTGGCGAGTGGATCGCGCGGCTCGGCATCGAGCCGGTGAAGCGCGTGCGGGCGGTGCGCGAGGCGGTCGAGATCGTCAGGGGTGGCGTGAGCGGCAAACCGCTGACCTACCAGGGCGGGATGTTCAAGGTCTGGGGTTACCGGCCGAAGTTCGACGCCGGCGGCACGCCGCCGCTGGTCTACGCCGGGGCCAACCAGCCGCAAATGCTGCACGCGGTGGTGCCGGCGGCCGATGGGGTCATGTACAGCGACATGACGCGCCAGCGCATCGCCGAGACCCTGCGGCTCACGCAACAGGCGCTGGCGGACAAGGGTCGTGCGGTCGAGGGCTATCGCGTCAGCAACATCTGGGCCTGGCACGTGAAGCCGGACCGCGAGGCGGCGCTGCGCGAGGCGCGCCGCGAGCTGCTGCTGCGCGGCCTGCTCGAGCCCTGGTACCTGCAGTCGTTCCTCGACGAGGGGGACTGCGCCCTGATGGAGAAGCACAAACCCGCGTTCTTCAAGGCTTATCGCGACGGCACCGGCGATCTCACCGGCGTGCCCCAGCACATCGTCGACAGCTGCATCGCCAACATGACCTTCACCGGTACGCCGGCGGACATCGCGCCGCGGCTCGCCGAGCTCACGGCGTTCCGCGATGTCGGCGTCAACGAGCTCTGCCTGCGGCTGCACGACGACCCGGCGGATGCCATCCGTCTGATCGGCGAGCGCCTGGTGCCGCTGCTGCGCACGTGAGCGCCGATCCCGCCTGCCCGCTGTGCGCCGATGTCGCGACGGCGCTCTGGCGCGACGGGCGGTGCCGGGTGGTGCTGGCCGGCGAGGCGCGCTATCCGGCGTTCTGCCGTGTGGTGTGGCAGGCACACGTGGCCGAGATGACCGACCTCGCCGACGATGACCAGCAGCACCTGTTCCGGGTGGTGCTGGCGGTGGAGACGGCGCTGCGCGGGCTGCTCGCGCCGGTGAAGGTGAACCTGGCCTCGCTCGGCAACCAGGTACCGCACCTGCACTGGCACGTCGTGCCGCGCTTCGTCGACGACGCGCATTACCCCGATGCGGTGTGGGTCGCGCCGCGGCGTGCCGGCGTGGCGCACGCGGTGGATGTCGCGGTGCTGGCGGCGCGGTTGCACGAGTTGCTGGGGTAACCGGGAGTCGAGGCTCTTCCCCGCCGAGGTTTCTGTGGGAGCGACGCCAGTCGCGACTCTTCCCGGTCGGGGCTTGCGCCCCTCCCACAGCAGACCGCCTGCCCATCCCCCTGTGGGAACGACGCCAGTCGCGACTCTTCCCGGTCGGGGCTTGCGCCCCTCCCACAGCAATCCATCTTCCCTCCTACCCCCCTTACCGCAGCGGAATCAACGCAAACCTGTCGCCCACCCCGACCCCGTGCCGGGCGGCGAAGCCGCCGTTCAGTTCCAGCACATCGGTTACCGGGGCAGGCGAGCTGATCGTCGCCTCCGACAGCGGTGTCGTGTCGGCAGCGATGCCGGCGATCCTGCCGTCGGCGGCGATGAAGAACATGTCGAGCGATATCAGGGTGTTTTTCATCCACATCGCTGCCCGTTGCGGCTGCGCGGTGGTGAACAGCATGCCTTCGTACTCGCCGAGCTCGCGGATGTGCATGAGCCCTTGGGCGCGCTGATCGGCGGAGACCGCGAGGTAAAGGTCGAGGAGGTGGCAGGCACGTGCGGTCTCGAGCATCCCGCTGGCGCGCGGGAAGTCGGCCAGGAAGGCAGCGGGCTCGGCGCCCCCGGCTGTCGTCGCGGTAAGCGACCCCGCGAGCGCGAGCAGGGCACCGACGACCCGCCCCCAGCGCAGCATGGCAGGCGCACGCCGGGGCATCACTCGTCCGCCAGCGTCAGGCGTCCCGACCAGGCGGTGTCGCCGATGCTGACGCTCGGCGCGCCGCCGACCGCGGCGAGCGCCCCGGCGCAGTACAACTCGCCGTCGATCCGCCAGGATCGCGGCTGGTCCGACAGCGGGACCACGGTGTTCACCTGTGCGAAGCAGCGTCCGCCCGGATCGTGGAAGAAGAGATTGCTGGCCTCGTCGATCAGCGTGACGCTCACCGGGTACTCGTGTCCGGCGAGATCGTCGATTCCTGCCGCGATGCCGAGGATCAGCAGCAACCGCTCGGGCGCTGCGGCCGGGTGGCCGGCGAAATACAACCGCAGGCCGCGTCCGCCGGGCCGGGCGTCACCGGCACAGGCGAGCGCCGTGCCGCGCCAGTCGAGGTCGAGCGTCCCGGCCCCGCTGATCCGGCCGCGCCAGTAGCCATCGCGATCCATGACGCAGGGGGCGAGGTCCGGTGCGGCAAAGCCGGCCGCCGGGGCGGGGGGCGGCGGCGGCAGCCGTTGCACGAGCACCAGGGCGCCGAGGCCGACGGCAGTGAGCAGGCCGGCCAGGTTGGCCAGCACGCCGAAGGGTGTCGTGTCGGTCGGCTGGAGTGGGAGCATGCGCAAGGGCGCCAGTATAGGGGTGGTGCCTGCCGTTGCGGAAACGCCGCACGACCCGCCAAAGCCGGTCACAGCGGGCCGGATCGTTATGTCGAAGTGTGACCGTGGACGCAGTGTCCGGCGGCGCCCGGCGGTTACTTTGGTGGCTGTTTGCGGCATTGGCGGCGGAAGCCGTGTCAGGCTGGGCTGGCGTGTCCGTTCCGGAACAACACCTCAGTACGCTCGTGGCGGAGCAGCGTCGGCGTGGGTTGTCGAGCCTGCGCTTCACGCGTTTCGTCGAGGAACAGTTCCGCCGGCGCTACGCGGAGATCAATCTGCCGAAGGTGCGCCCGCTGCTGATGCTCGCGGCCTTCGGGATCTGTGTCAGCACGGCTCTCGGGATCGCCCGCCACTCGGTGTCGGCCACCACGGCGATCTTCGACATCGCGGTGATGCTGCCGCTGCTGACCGCCACGCTGGTCGCTTCCTACCAGACCGAGCGGCAGTTTCTCTATCAGCCTCTGCTGGCGGTGAGCATGCTCTGCATCGGGCTGATCATCTCCTCGATCTCGCTGCGTGCCAGCCTGCACGGCACTCCGTATTTTTTCGCCGCCATCGTGGCCTGGATCTTCATGGTCTGGCTGAGCGTCGGGCTGCTGTTCTGGTACGCGGCCGGCACGGCGATCGCCATTTCGGTCACCTATGCCTGGGGGCTGGTGCACTGGAGCTTCGGCCACCAGGAGAGCGTCTTCGCCGGGTTCATGCTGCTCAGCGTGAACAGCATCGGTGCGCTGTGCTGCTTCCAGCTCGAATCGACCACGCGTACGGCGTACCGCGACAAGTGCATCCTCGAGGACCTGGCCGAGCGCGATGGCCTCACCGGCCTGTACAACCGCCGCGCCTACAACGGCTACATGGAGCGCATCTGGCGCCAGTCGCGCCGCGAGCAGAACCAGCTCACGGTCATGCTGGTCGACATCGACCATTTCAAGGCCTACAACGACCTGTACGGTCACCAGGCGGGTGACGACGCACTCAAACGCGTGGCCCAGGTCATCGCGATGGGCGCCCAGCGCCCGCTCGACTTCGCGGCGCGCATCGGTGGCGAGGAGTTCGCGCTGGTGCTCTACGGGCCGGCCAGCGAGTACGGGCGCGACCTGCCCGGGCTGATCCGCCAGCGCGTGGCGGAGCTGGCGATCCCGCATGCCGAATCCTCCACCGGCCCGGTGCTGACGGCCAGCGTCGGCGTGGCCATCGTCACGCCGGACGCCGAGCGCAGCCTGGCCGGTGCAGTGCAGATGGCCGACGAAGCGCTGTACCAGGCGAAGGAAGAGGGGCGCAACCGCGTGGTCGTCAAGGAGTCGCGCCTCACGCACATCCAGACGGGTCGTTTCCGGGCCCATCGCCAGCGCCAGCACGCCGGCTAGGATCCCCGACCGCACCCGCAGAACCTGCGGCTGCGACCATCTGCCGCGCGACAGCCTGCCGGCGGGTCATTACGATTTCCGGAATCAGCCGCCGCCGGCTTGCTGCGCTCGCCCGTGGCGAGCCGGGATGGCGGCTCCAGTACGCATCCGGAGAGCCAGTGTCATGACGACCGCTACAGTCCCCGCGAGCAACAACGCCTTCAAGCGCATTTTCTACCGGCCGCCCTTCGTCGGCCTGCTCGCGTTCTTCGTCGTGTTCCTGATGCAGGGCCTCGGCCACACGCAGATGGTCCTCATGGAGTCGATCTTCGGCGAGGGCTTCGTCTACCAGTCGGCGTTCCTGACCGGGCTGATCGGAGCCGTGGCACTGGTCATCGGCATGCGCAGCCAGAGCGAGGTGGCGGCGACCTGGTGGGGCTTCCTGGCCGGCAGCGAGCTGTGGACCGGGTGGGTGGAGTTCACCTTCGTCTGGTCGGCGAACGTGCTCGGCGTACCCGATCTCATGGACCGGCACGCCCCGGGGCAGATCGCGACCAAGGCCGAGTACCTGGTGATGATGTCCTCCGCGGGCGTGCTGCTGGCGACGATGCTGCCGATGCTCCTCAACCGCGAAACCAAGTGCAACATGTTCCACTGGCTGCAGCGCCGGCTGCACCTCTCGACCGGCAAGCCGAGCCGCGGCTACGAGCGCAATTTCGCCTACATCACCTGTCTCGAGACCATCTACGTCATCTGGTTCTGCTACCTGGCGCTGCTCTTCATCTACGACGAGAGCATCCTCGGCGACCGGCACCCCGTGACTTACGGGATCCTCTTCGTCGGCACCATCTGGTCGCTGTACCTGATCCAGCGCCTGGTGCAGATGTGGAAGGTCACCACCGCCGTGCGCTACGCCATCCCGACGGCGATCATTTCCTACAGCTGCTACGAGATCGTCGGGCGCTGGAACCTGTTCGCCGACATCTGGGTGGAGCCGGGCAAGTACTGGCTCGAACTGACGCTGTTCCTGCTCGCGCTGATCATCACGACCGTGATTGCCGTGCTGACTCCGGCGCACTACAAGGCGCAACTGCAGAAGGAAGGCGCGCTGCAGAAAAGCTGAGCTCCGGTGGTGCCGCGCCGGTGGTGCCGGGTCGAAGTTGTCGACGTTGTCGAAGTTGTTGAGGTTTACGGCCTGCGCACCGCAGCAGTTTACGTCTCGACAACTTCGACCCGGCACCACTCTCCGATGTAACCTGCACCGATGAACAATTTCTGGCTGGCGCTGGCCGTGTTCATCGGCTCGCATGTCGTTGCTGCGGTCCCCGGTCTGCGGCGCACCCTGATCGAACGCTGGTCGGAGCCCGGTTTCCTGCTGGCTTACTCCAGCCTGTCCGTCGGGCTGTTCGCCTGGCTGATCGTCGCGGCGATGCATTCGCCGACCACGCCCCTTTGGGCGCCGTCACCCGGCGCCTACCTGGTTCCCGTGATCCTGATGCCGATCGCCGCGGTGCTGCTCGGGGCGAGCCTGTTCGCGCCCAATCCGCTGTCGATCGCCTTCGTGCCCGGCACCCTCGATACGCAACGGCCCGGATCGGTCGCCATCACGCGCCACCCCACGCTCTGGGGGCTCAGCCTGTGGGGACTGTCGCACGTGCCGCCGAACGGTGACACGGTGATGATCACGCTGTTCGGTGGGTTGGGCTTCTTCGCTCTGGTCGGTATGGCGATCGTCGAGCGCAAGAAGCGCAGCGCACTCGGCGCCGACTGGGCGCGGCTTGCCGCCGGGACCTCGTTCCTGCCGTTCGTGGCGCTGCTCACGGGCCGCACGCGCTGGCGTGCCCGCACGTCGACCTACGTCGGTGCGGCCATCGGTGCCGCCGCAGCTGCCTTCCTGCTGCTCGGCGGGCACCTGTGGCTGTTCGACCGCGATCCGCTGGCGCTGTTCTAGCGCTGGTTTGCCGCGCAGCCTGACCGGACCCGCCGGATGGTTTGGCTCAGGCGAGCAGCAGCGCCAGCCCGGACACGGCGATGGCCGAGCCGCCGAGCCGGCTGATCCGGCCGCTGCTCCAGCGCTGCCCGAGGATTCCCAGCGCCAGGCCCGTGAGGTGCAGGGCGAACGTCGCGCCGACGAAGCCGGCAGCATAGGCAGCGAAGCTGCCGCCCGCCGGGAATTCCGCGCCATGGGCGTGGCCGTGCACCAGCGCGAAGCAACCGACCAGCGCCGCGCTTGCGGCGAGTGGCGGGCGTGCGCCCAGCGTCACCGCTGCGCCGAGCACGATCACCGACAGCGCGATGAGCAGCTCGACGCCGGGCAGCGCACCGCTGGCAAGGGCCAGCCCGGCGCCAGCCGCCATCACCGCGGGAAACAGCGCGGGCAGCAGCCAGACAGCCCGGCCCCGCAACTGTGCCGCCCAGAGACCGACCGCCAGCATGGCGAGCAGGTGGTCGACGCCCGTCAGCGGGTGCAGGAAGCCGGCCGCGAATCCGGTGCTGCCGCCCTCATGGCCGGTGTGGGCGAGAGCGAGGGCCGGCGCCAGCAGCGCAACGACGGCGGCGAACAGCGGGCGGGCACGGGATCTGACGTGACGGATCATGGCGGCACTCCGGTATGGCGACAGCATGGACAGGTCGCTGGTAACGTGGGCGAGGAAGCGCTGGTGCTCTGCCAGCGTTATGAGGTTTTTATAAGGTTCTCTTACTCCAGCTGTCAAGCCCGGGAGAAGCCGCATGCAGCGAGTGACGATTTCCCTCGATGACGACCTGCTCGACGAACTCGACACCTTTGCCGCGGCACGTGGCTATGCCAACCGTTCCGAGGCCGTCCGCGACCTCGTGCGTACCGGGCTGCAGCAGCTCGAGCCCGGTGCGGCGCAGGGCGACAACTGCGTGGCAGCGCTGGTCTACGTCTACGACCACCGGGTGCGCGAGCTGGCCCGACGCCTGACCGCCGGTTTCCACGCACAGCACGACCTCGCACTGGCGACGATGCACGTGCATCTCGACCACGACAGCTGCCTCGAACTGGCGGTGCTGCGTGGCCCGACCGCGGCGGTACGCACGTTCGGCGCCCGCGTCATCGCCGAACGCGGTGTCGTCCACGGCCAGCTGGTCGAGGTGCCGGCCCACCTGACGACCGAGCGGCACGCGCATGGCGCCCGCCGTTCGCACGGCCATGTCCACACGCGTGTCGGGCGGCACTGAGGCGCGTGCCGGTCGCGGACCGGCCGCAGCCGACGATGGGGATCACCAGTGACCGGTATTCGGCATCGAGCGCCACGGCTCTGCCGGCGCCAGCGCAGCTCCCTTCTGCAGCAGCTCGATGGAGATCCGGTCCGGCGAACGCACGAAGGCCATGCGCCCGTCCCGTGGCGGGCGGTTGATGGTGACGCCCTGCTGCATCAGCCGGGCGCACAGCGCGTAGATGTCCTCGACCTCGTAGGCGACGTGGCCAAAATTGCGGGCTTCGCCGTACTGCTCCGGGTCCCAGTTCCAGGTGAGTTCGAGGCAGACGGCCTCGTCGCCAGGCGCGGCGAGGAACACCAGGGTGTAGCGGCCCGCGGGATTGTCGATGCGGCGCAGTTCACGCAGGCCGAGCTGATCGCAGTAGAAGGCGAGCGACTGCTCGAGGCTCGTGACGCGCACCATGGTGTGGAGGTATTTCATCGTTGCTTGCCAGGTGGCCCGTGCCTGCGGGAAGCTTAGCAGGCCACGCGCCCGTCCCGCCGGGTGCCGTCACCCGCGGAACGCAGCACGCATGCAGCACATCAGGGCCATCAGCCTCGATCTCGACGACACGCTCTGGCCGCTCGGCCCGGTCATCGCACGGGCCGAGCTGGCCGTGCACGCCTGGTTCGCCGCGCACTACCCGCGCGTGGCAGAACAGTTCTCGATCGACGACATGCGCGCCGTGCGCCGGCGGGTGGCGGCCGACTTCCCCGGCCGCGAGCACGACCTGCCGCTGCTGCGCCGCGCCGCCTTCCGCCATCTGGCACGCGAGGCGGGCTACGCCGATGACCTGGCCGACGCTGCCTTCGCCGCGTTCCAGCGGGTGCGCAACCAGGTCGAACCGTTCGCCGACGTGCGCCCGGCGCTGGAGCGGCTGGCGCGGCGCGCGCCGCTCGTGGCACTCACCAACGGCACCGCCGACCTCGGCGTCATCGGCCTGCGCGAGTACTTCGTCGCCGTGGTGACGGCGATCGACGCCGGCGCGGCCAAGCCGGACGCCCGCGCGTTCCGCAGCGTCGGCACCCGGCTCGGCCTCGCCCCCGGAGTCATCCTGCATGCGGGTGACGATCCGCATCTCGACGTGGAGGGGGCGCGTGCCGCAGGCCTGCTCGCGGTGTGGGTCAATCGCGCCGGGCACGCCTGGCCCGGTGAACTTGCGCCGGCGACCCACGCCGTCGCCGACCTGCACGCACTCGCGGACCTGCTCGGCGCATGAGCGAACCCGCGATCATCTACGTGCCGGGGATCAAGCCCAAGCCGCCGGCGGGCGAGCACCGCGCGGCGTTGTGGCGCTGCCTGGTCGAGGGCGTGCGCCGCGCCGATCCGGCCGTATCGGCGGAGCTCGCGCGCCACGGCGGCTGCTTCTCGCTCGTGTCGTGGGCGCATGTCTTCTATGGAACACAGCGCGAGCTTGCACTCGACCAGCCGGGGATCGAGCGGTTGCTGGCATTGCCGGGTCCCGAGCCGCGCGACCGGCGCGAAGCGACTTCATGGCAGCGGCGGCTGAGGCGTGCGCTGTACCTGCTGAGCGATGCCTTTCCGCCGCTGTTCGACCTCGTCAGCGATCCGAACATGCGCGCCACGCTCGACGACACTCGCCGGTACTTCGACAACGAGAACGGCGTGGCCGTGACCGTGCGCCACATGGTGGCCGATGCCCTGCTCGAGGCCTGGCGCGCTGACCGGCGCGTGCTGCTCGTCGGCCACAGCCTCGGCTCGGTGATCGCCTTCGACGTGCTCTGGGAGCTGTCACACCGCTTCGCCGTGCCGGGCCGCGTCGACCTGTTCCTGACGATCGGCAGTCCCCTCGGCCTGGCGTTCGTGCGCGACCGGCTGCTCGGTGCACACGAGAGCGGCCGGCGCCGCTATCCGACCAACATCGACCGCTGGACCAACCTCGCCGCCATCGGCGAGATGACCGCACTCGACCGGCGGCTCGCCACGACGTGGAGCCCCATGGTCGATCTGGGCCTTGTCGCCGGCATCACCGACCGGCTCGATCTCGCGACTTACTTCCGCGGGCCGGAAGGCCTGAACGTGCACAAGTGCTACGGCTATCTCGTCGATCCGGTGGTCGGGGCGACGGTGGCTGGCTGGTGGCGCGAGGGAGTGGCGGGCTGAGCGCCACCGGCAGTCAGGGCCCGGCGCGCGGCGTGATGACGAGGTCGATGCGCCGGTTCTGGCGCCGGCCGTCTTCGGTGGAGTTGCTGGCGATCGGGCGCGAGTCACCGTAGCCGAGCGCCGTCACGCGTCCGGCGGGCAGCTGCCGTTCCTGCACCAGATAATCGCGCACCGCCTGCGCCCGTGCCTGGGACAGGCGCTGGTTGGCAGCGCTGTCGCCGGTCGAATCCGTGTGTCCCTCCACGGCGAGGCGGGCACCCGTGTAGATCTGTGCGGCGCGGGCGAGTTCGTCGAGCAGCTTGCGCGCTGCGCCTGGCAACCGCGCCGAACCTGACGTAAAAGCGAGCCCGTAGACCCGCACGATGATGTCCTCGCCCTGCCGCAGTACCAGCGCCTGGTCGCGTGGCAGCAGCTGCTCGAGTTGCGTGAGCCGTTCGCGCGCCTGCTCGCGGGTCTCCAGCTGTCCGGCGAGCGAGCGGGTCTCGCTGGCCGCACCGGCGAGGCGGTCGTCGAGGTCGCGGATCTCCTCCTCGAGCGCAACGATCTGGCGGTCGCGCTGCGCGAGGTCGGCAGCCTGCTGGGTGCTGAGTGCCTGCAACTCGCCCGCGCGTGACGCGAGCGCTGTCGCGGCAGCCTGCGGGCCGGCGGTGAAATCGGGTTCAGCCCCGATGGCCCGGGTCGCTGCCGCCAGCGTGGCCTCCCACTCGAGCACGAGATCTTCGTCGGTCGCGTCGTCCTTGCGGGCTGCCGAGAGCAGCCGGGCGAGAGCCAGGGCGTGGTCGGCCTCGGCGGCGGCACGCGCGGCGAGATCCGCCGCTGCTGCCGTGGCGCTGCGGTCGGCGTCGAGTGCCGCCTCGGCCTGCTGCAGCAGGTTGCGAGCGCTGGCGGTGGTGCGCGGCACCAGGCGTGCCGTGCCCGCCGCGTCCAGGCCGAGGACGCGGCTGCGTGCCGTGGCAAGCACGGCCGACTTGATGGCCAGAAGGCCGGCCCGGTCGTATTCCTGCGCCGCCTGCCCGGCGCGCTTGAGCGCGCCGTCGACGTCGGTTTTCTCCAGGCGTTGGGCAGCGCTGCGCAGCAGGTCCTCGGCCCGGATCCAGGCCGGGCCGGCGAGGCGCAACGCCTCCGCGCGTCGTGCCGCTTCACGCTGCTCCAGCGCCGCGGCAAGGGTCAACTGCGCTTCGCGCGCCGCGACGCTCGCCGCCTCGAACCGCTGCCGGGCCGTGTCGGCGAGCTGGCTCGCCTCGCTCTCCTCGCCGCCGCCACGATACTCGCGCTGTGCCCGCTCCAGGGCCGCCACACCCTGTCCGTAACTGCCCGGTGCGAGCAGCGCTGCTTCCACCGCCTCGGCCGCGGAGCGCGCCTGCTCGGCCGCGGCGAACAGCTCGGCCTCCCGTGCGTCGGCGGCGGCCGGCACGGGGGCGGCGAGCAGGAGGAGGAGCGCGGTCAGGCAGGTGAAGCGCATACGGGGACGATCATGATGTGATGCAGGGCACCGGCCGCATCTATAGCACAGTCGCTGCGATGGCGGCGGATCAGCCCATTTCCACGCATTCCGGGGACATATACAGGCTCGTGATTCTGTGGGTCGGCTCACAGAATGACCGACCCCGGCCGACTACATTTGGGCCATGCACGCGAAGTACTACACGCGCTTCCTGCTGAAGGCCGGCGAGGCCGGCATGGCGGACGAGTACACCGGTGTCGTGGAGCTGAATCAGCCAGCCAACGCCGTGCTCGACCCGCAGGAGATCGAGGCGATCCTCGCCCGGAACTTCAACCTGGAGGCGAAGGACGTGGAGCTGCTGAACTGGTCGCGGGTGCACTGAACTGCTGACGGATGTCGGACGTGGGCCGCTGCCGGTCCCGCCGTGGTG
>CAUJIY010000088.1 GCA_963205295.1 Pseudomonadota bacterium | reverse complement strand
GTCTACCATGATGCAGGCAACCTTCAATTCGTCGATGTCTGCGCCGTGGTTGTGCTCGGCATTGGCGACAGCGGCCTCCAACACCTTCTTCACCATGCGGGCGCCCTTCTTCGGCATGAATTCCAGCGTCTGCAGCGCCTTGCCAACCGGGGCGCCGCGGACGGCGTCGGCCACCAGCCGGCACTTCTGCGGCGAGATGCGTGCATTGCGCAATGTTGAGGTTACCTGCATGACGACTAGCCTCCGGCAGCCTCGGCGGGCTTGGCCTTGCGGTCGCCGGAGTGGCCCTTGAAGGTCCGCGTCGCGGCGAATTCGCCCAGCTTGTGGCCGACCATGTTCTCGGTCACCAGCACGGGCACGTGGTCGCGCCCGTTGTGCACGGCGAGCGTGAGACCGATCATTTCCGGCAGGATCATCGAACGCCGCGACCAGGTCTTGATCGGACGGCGGCTGTTGGTCTGCACCGCCTGCCGGACCTTGGCAGCGAGGTGAGCGTCCACAAAGGGACCCTTTTTGACGGAACGTGGCACCTGTCAGGCCTCCAAGCGGCGCGTGCTGAATGGTTACTTCTTGCGACGATCCCGGACAATCATCCGGTTCGTGCGCTTGTTGTTGCGGGTCTTGTAGCCCTTCGTGGGCTGGCCCCACGGGGATACCGGATGGCGGCCACCCGAGGTCTTGCCCTCGCCGCCGCCGAGCGGATGATCCACCGGGTTCATGGCCACGCCACGAACGGTAGGGCGCACGCCGCGCCAGCGGCTGGCACCGGCCTTGCCCAGGCTCTCGAGGTTGTGCTCGCCATGGCCAACCTCGCCGATGGTGGCGCGGCACTCCACGTGCACCTTGCGCATCTCGCCAGAGCGCATGCGGATGGTGGCGTAGGCACCCTCGCGGGCAACGATCTGCACGCCGCAACCGGCGGCACGCGCCAGCTGGGCACCCTTGCCGGGCTTGAGCTCCAGGCAATGGATCAGCGTGCCCACCGGGATGTTGCGCAACGGCAGGCTGTTGCCGGTCTTGATCGCGGCGTCACGGCCCGACATCACCTGATCCCCGGCGGCCAGGCCTTTCGGGGCGACGATGTAGCGGCGCTCGCCGTCGGCATAGAGGACGAGTGCCAGGTGGGCGGAACGGTTCGGATCGTACTCCAGGCGCTCGACGCGACCCTGGATGCCGTCCTTGTCGCGCAGGAAATCGATCACGCGATAGCGGCGCTTGTGGCCGCCGCCGCGGTGCCGCGTGGTGATGCGGCCGTTGTTGTTGCGACCGGTCCCGGTTTCCAGCTTGGTGACGAGGCCGGCAAAGGGCTCGCCCTTGTGGAGCTCCGGCGTGGTCACGCGGACGGCAAAGCGGCGTCCGGGCGAGGTGGGCTTGAATTGCTGCAGAGGCATGGTGGTTCCCTACTCGGCCGTCACTCGTTGCCCATAAAGTTGATGTCGCTGCCTTCGGCCAGGCTCACGTAGGCCTTCTTCCAGTCCTGGCGGCGGCCAGGGGTGCGGCCGAAGCGCTTCACCTTGCCCATGACATTGACCACCTGGACGCCCTCGACCTTGACCTCGAAGAGCATTTCCACCGCCCGGCGAATCTCCGCCTTCGTAGCATCGCGGCGGACGCGGAACACGACCTGCTTGTCGCGGTCCCCGGCGACGGTGGCCTTCTCGGACAGATGCGGGCCGATGACCACCGACATCAGTCGTTCCTTGGCATGGGCGGCGCTCATGACAGGCGCTCCTCGATGCTGCGCACGGCCGCGGCGGTGGCCAGCACCTTGTCGAATCGGACCAGGCTCAGGGGATCGACCTCGCTCGCGGCGAGGACGTCCACGCCGGGAATATTGCGGGCAGCCAGGCACAGCTTCTCGTCAAGCTTGTCCACCAGGATGAGCACCTGCGCGAGACCAAGGCCCTTGAGCCGTGCCGCCAGCTCGCGCGTCTTCGGCTGGTCGAGGCTGAGGCTCTCGACCACCATCAGGCGCTCTTCGCGCACCAGCTCGGAAAGCACGCTGCGCAGCGCAGCGCGGTACATCTTGCGATTGACCTTCTGCTCGAAGCTGCGGGGCCGGGCCGCGAAGGCGCGGCCGCCACCGACCCAGATGGGCCCACGGCTGGTACCGGCGCGAGCCTGGCCCGTGCCCTTCTGGCGCCAGGGCTTGGCACCGCCGCCGCGGACCTCCGCGCGCGTCTTCTGCGCCTTGGTGCCTGCCCTCGAGGCAGCGCGATAGGCCGTCAGCACCTGGTGCACCAGGGCTTCATTGAAGGGCGCGCCGAAGTTCTGGTCGGAGACCTCGATCCCGGCGGCACCACCTTGGATTGCAAGCTTCATCGTCTCACCTAAGCCTTGGCCTTGGCCGGCGCATCGGCGCTGGCCGCCCTGCGGTTCTTGACGGTGGGGGTCACCACCAGACGGCCATCGCGGTGGCCCGGTACCGCGCCGCGCACCAGCACCAGGCCGCGATCGGCATCGACCCGGACGACCTCCAGGGCCTGGACGGTACGGTTGGCCGCCCCGAGGTGGCCCGACATGCGCTTGCCCGGGAAAACGCGGCCGGGGAACTGGCGCTGGCCGATGGAACCAGGCGCGCGGTGGGACACGGAGTTGCCGTGGCTGGCGTCCTGGGCATTGAAGTGGTGGCGCTTGATGGTGCCCGCGTAGCCCTTGCCGATGGTGGTGCCGGCAACGTCCACGTACTGGCCCGCCTGGAAACGGTCTGCCTTGAGCTCGGCGCCTGGCTGCAGCTCAGCGAGCTCGGCCGGCGTGGCCCGAAACTCCCAGAGACCCTCGCCGGGCTCGACCCCGGCCTTGGCATAACTGCCCGCGACCGCCTTGCCGAGCCGGGCAGGGCTGCGCTTTCCGGTGGTCACCTGGACCGCCGAATAGCCATTGTTCTCGGCCGTGAGCACTCGCGTGACCCGATTGGGTAGCACCTCTATGACGGTCACGGGCACCGCCGCGCCATCCTCGGTGAACACGCGGGTCATCCCGCACTTGCGACCTACAAGACCGATGGTCATGTCGACTATCTCTCGACTGTCTTTCGGCCCGACCCCTACGCGGGGGCGGACTCATTGGATTCCAACGCTTCGACGGCCTGCGCCACCGAGGGCTTTTCCGGGGCCGCCCACGGCGGGCAGCCACCCCTTGAATGTCCTGTTCCCCGGCTGCCTGGGCAGCCCCCCGGACCCGTGGGCCACCCCCTGTCGGCACAACGCCCGACGCAGTCCATCCTGGATGGAACCGCCCCGGGCGCCGGCGAGCCGGTAAGTATAGTGCAGCTTCGGGTATCAGTTCAATTTGATCTGGACGTCGACCCCGGCCGGCAATTCGAGCTTCATCAGGGCGTCCACGGTCTTGTCCGTGGGCTCCAGGATGTCCATCAGGCGCTTGTGGGTCCGCAGCTCGTATTGGTCCCGGGCGTCCTTGTCCGCATGGGGCGAGATCAGGATCGTGAAACGCTCCATCTTGGTCGGCAGCGGGACCGGCCCGCGCACCTGGGCTCCGGTGCGCTTTGCGGTCTCGACGATCTCCCGGGCCGAGTTGTCGATCAGGCGATGATCGAAAGCCTTGAGGCGGATACGGATGTTCTGGTTCTTGGCCATGTCGGTTACCTTACTCGATGATCTTCGCCACGACGCCGGCGCCCACGGTACGGCCGCCCTCGCGGATGGCGAACCGCAGCCCGTTCTCCATCGCGATCGGGCTGATCAGCTTCACCTTCATCTTGATGTTGTCACCGGGCATCACCATCTCGGTGCCCTCCGGCAGCTCCACCGCCCCGGTCACGTCCGTGGTGCGGAAGTAGAACTGCGGGCGGTAGCCCTTGAAGAACGGCGTGTGACGGCCACCCTCTTCCTTCGTCAGGATGTACACCTCCGCCTCGAAGTGCGTGTGCGGCGTGATCGAGCCCGGCTTGGCCAGCACCTGGCCACGCTCGACCTCCTCACGCTTCGTGCCGCGCAGCAGGATGCCCACGTTGTCGCCCGCCTGACCCTCGTCAAGCAGCTTGCGGAACATCTCCACACCCGTGCAGATCGTCTTCGTCGTCGCCTTGATGCCGACGATCTCAATCTCGTCACCCACCTTGATCTTGCCCCGCTCCGCGCGCCCGGTCACCACCGTGCCACGGCCGGAAATCGAGAACACGTCCTCGATCGGCATCAGGAACGGGCCGTCAATGGCGCGCACCGGCTCGGGAATGTACTCATCGAGCGCCGCCACCAGCTTCTCGATCGAGGGCACGCCAATGTCGCTCTTGTCCCCCTCCAGCGCCTTGAGCGCCGAGCCAATGATGATCGGCGTCTTGTCGCCGGGGAACTCGTAGGTCGACAGCAGGTCGCGCACCTCCATCTCCACCAGCTCCAGCAGCTCCTTGTCGTCCACCATGTCCGCCTTGTTCAGGTAGGCCACGATGTAGGGAACCCCCACCTGCCGGGCCAGCAGGATGTGCTCGCGCGTCTGCGGCATCGGGCCGTCGGCCGCCGATACCACCAGGATCGCGCCGTCCATCTGCGCCGCGCCCGTGATCATGTTCTTGATGTAGTCCGCATGCCCGGGGCAGTCCACGTGCGCGTAGTGCCGCTTCGGACTCTCGTACTCCACGTGTGCCGTGGCGATCGTGATCCCGCGCGCCTTCTCCTCCGGCGCCGCGTCAATCTGGTCGTACGCCCGGTACTCGCCGCCGAACTTCTCACCCATCACCTTCGTCAGCGCAGACGTCAGCGTCGTCTTGCCGTGGTCAACGTGGCCAATCGTCCCAACGTTCACGTGCGGCTTCTTGCGTTCAAATTTGGCTTTTGACATCAGCTTCTCCGGGCGTCTGCGATTCGATCTGGCCTACTGGAGCCCACAACCGGAATTGAACCGGTGACCTCTTCCTTACCAAGGAAGTGCTCTACCGACTGAGCTATGTGGGCGAAAGACTTGGGGCTCCAACCCCTCCTGCTCAAATAGCTCCGACCTCGTTCGTGCGGGTGCCGACAACCAGCTGTCCGGCATGTCGTGGAGCGGGTAGTGGGAATCGAACCCACGTCATCAGCTTGGAAGGCTGAGGTTCTACCATTGAACTACACCCGCCAGCTCACCCTGCCCGACGACCTGCGGTGGTGCGCAGCGCCGCCAGGCGCTGCGCCTGCTCCGGCAGGCTGTCCAACCGTATCGTTCGTCGTCGTGGTTCTTCCCGCTCTGTACGACTCTCACCAACAGCCCCGCGCATGCCGTGCGTCCGGGGAAACTTCAGCGCGCATATGCCCGCGGACTATCCGCCACTACAGCAACGGAGCCCGGGGCTTTCTGTCCTTAATCCGCGTTGTGCGGTCTTTTCGAATCCGTCCCACCGGCCAGGTGGACTGGTGGAGGGGGAAGGATTCGAACCTTCGAAGGTATAAACCAGCAGATTTACAGTCTGCCCCCGTTGGCCGCTTGGGTACCCCTCCGCGGACGGAAGCGCGCTATTTTCCGGCCGACGTCCGGCACTGTCAACACAGTTGCGGCCAAACCGGCCGATGAGGCCGGCGGGATCAGCTGATCGGGGTGCGTTTCGCCCCCGTCGCCGCAATCGCAACCCGGCAGACACGGGTCTGGTGCCCCCACTCGGAATCGAACCAAGCTCTGTGGTTTACAAAACCACTGCATCACCACAATGCTTTGGGGGCCGACGGCTGGGGGGGGATTCTAGTCACTGGCTGCAGCGGCGCCAATCGATTCGCCCGCACAGTCGACCCGCTCGGTACGCACGATCTGCCCGGCCTGCCGGCCGATCTCGTCGGTGGCGATGGCCATTCCGGCCGGGATGGTGAGGTTCAGCCAGAACTGCAGCCCGGCGCGGTATCGATCGGTCACCTGCGGCCTGAAGCCCAGTTTCCGGGCCTGGGCGACCACGGCATCGGCGCGTTCCCGGTCCCGGAAAACGCCGAGGGACACAGAAAATGGCGGCGAATTCTGCAGGACATAGGCATCGGGCAGCCCCCCGGCGGCCAGTCGCGCCGCGACGGCATCGGCCTCCTGGCGGCTGGCGACACTTTCCAGCTGCACCCAGTGCCCAACCCAGATCTGGCCTTCCTCACTGCTCAGCGCCACGCCAATCCCGCGCGCCGCAAGGCTGCCGCGCAGCGTATCGGCAAGACCGCCTTCTGCGATCGGCCCAACCCGCAGACATCGCTGCTCTGCAGCGTCCGCTGTCATGGCGTCCGTAACGGCATCCGCCTGCTTCGAATCGGCGTTGCGGACCACAGCGACGAGTTGCGGCTCCGGACCCTGCTGCGCCAGTTTTTCAGCTGTCACCTCGGACGGTGCGATCCACAACCGCCAGCCGAGAAACAGGATGTTTGCCAACAGCAGTGCCAGAAACAGGTTTTTCACGCCCGCAGCTCCGCGTCGCCCGCCGCGGCGAGGCGCAGAGCAAGCCCCTCCAGAACGAGCAATGGCCGGTGTTCCGCACCTGGAGGCAGGTCGGCCAGCAACGCTGCCGCGTCGCCACCCGTGACGATCAGCGTTGCGGGCGATTGCTCCAGACAACCTCGTACGACGGCCGCTACCGCCCGCCGCGCTGCAGCGCGGATGCAGGCTTCGGTATCGCGGCCAAGATCGGTCGCGCCGGTATCGGCCGCAGCGGCCAGCGCCGCCGACGCGGCAATGCGCCCGGTCTCGGCCAGCAGTGACTGCTGCATGAGCGCACGCCCCGGCAGGATGAGCCCGCCGACGTGCTGGCCATCGGCCTGCACCAGGTCGATGGTGATGGCAGTGCCCGCATCCGCGACCCAGACTGCCGCATGACGCCGGTTCCACGCTGCCACCATGGCCAGCCAGCGATCCACGCCCATCTGGGCTGATTCGCGGTAGCCGTTGCGCACCCCGCTGCCGCGGATCTCGGTCCGCGCAAACCGTAGCGGGACTGGCCAGCGTCGGCTCAATTCGGCGGACAGCGCCGCATCGAACCCGGGCCCGGCCACGCTCGCGACCAGGACCTCCTGCGGTATTCCCACGGCCACGACCGCGTCGACCGAAGCCGCCCGCCCGCCGTGGATTGCGGCTCCCGGTGAGTGCAGGCGGCCATCGTCGAGCCAGGCCCATTTCAGGCGGCTGTTGCCGACGTCGAGCAGCAGTCTCATTCGCCCCCCCGCACGGTGACGTCGCCACTGAATACAGCCGCCAGACCGGCCGGGCCATCCACCAGCAGCGCCCCGTCCGCGGCGATCCCTTGCGCTATCCCGGCCTGTGGCGGGCCATTGCCGGTGATGGTCACCGGCCGGCCGCACAGGTAGTCGTGCCGGCGCCACTCGTCGGCGAGTACCGTAAACCCGGTGTCGGCGAACTCATGCAGGACATGCACCAGGGTACCGAGCAGGCCGGCCGCCAGCGTGTTGCGCTGCACCGGCCGCCCCGCGAGTGCCTCGTCGAGGCCGGCCGGCGGTAAGCCTCCATCGGCCGCCACGGATTGCGCCAGACCGGCCGGCACGGTCAGGTTCAGTCCAACACCCACGACCACCCGCAACGGTCCGCGGGAATCGCCGTCGACGTCCACGAGGACACCGGCCAGCTTGGCACCAGCGTGGACGATGTCGTTCGGCCACTTCAGTGCCAGCGTCGGCGCGCCGGCCGCGGCCAGCGCACGGCGCACCGCGATCCCGGCCGCGAGCGAGAGCGCCGGCAACTCGCGCGGCGCACTCGGGTATACCCAGGCGAGCGACAGGCACAGGCCGCTACCGAAGGGCGAACGCCACACCCGCCCCCGCCGGCCGCGCCCGTGGCCCTGATACTCGGCCAGCAGTGCGCGCCAGCATCCTTCGCGCGGCGCCGGCGCCGCCAGCAGGTCGGTACTGGTCGAGCCGGTGCACATCACGACCTCGAGCATCTCGCAGCAGTCCCGGACATCGGGTGGCAGCGCCGCAAGAATCGCCGCACGATCGAGCAGTTCGAGCGGCTGCGCCAGGCGGTATCCACGCCCAGTGCGCGGCGCCACCACCAGGCCGAGGTCAGCCAGTCGATGCACCTGCTTCCAGACCGCGCTGCGGGTGATCCCGAGCGCAGCGGCGAGTTCGGGACCGGTGTGCGGTGCGCCATCCGCCAGGATGCGAATGAGCTCGTCGCGAACGATCATCGTCGGCCGTCAGCGGGCACGATGAAACAGCATGAGGCCCGTCATGCGGTTCTCCTCGTGCCGAAGCATGCGCGTAATGTTGCCACGGTGGGTATAGACGATGAACGCGGCCAGCAACACCAGAAAGGTGAATAGCGCAGGGCGGGTGGTAGCGCCGGTCGCGAGCACGACGAGCGGCAGCAGTCCGAAGGCAATCATGGTCGACAGGCCGACGAATCCCGTGAACACGGCAACCACGAACCAGGCACCCAGCCCCGGTATGAGCAGGCCCGGCGCCAGTCCGGCGAGTGCGCCGATGGCGGTCGCGGCACCCTTGCCGCCGCCGAAGCCGAACCATACCGGGTAACAGTGGCCAACCACGGCGGCGCCCGCGCAGGCAACCGCCAGCCACTGCGGGGCCAACGTTGGCACCACAGCCTCGGTCGCCAGGGCTGGCACGAGCACCGCGGCGACCCAGCCCTTGCCGACATCGATGACCATGACACCGAGCGCAAACCACTTGCCGCGCGCGCGCAATGCGTTGGTGCCACCGGCATTGCCGCTGCCAACCGTGCGCACGTCGGGGCCACCGAAGACCTTGCCGAGTACCAGGCTGCCGTTGAGCGAGCCGAGCAGGTAGGCCACGAGCGTCTTCAATCCGAGTTCGAGCATGCAGCCGCGCCCCACGACGGGATACGCGGATTCTAGCACCCGACGCTCCGCCGCCCGGACTGCGACGCCGGTCAGCCAGCCGGCCGTGCCAGCCAGGCACCACGGCGCGCGATGGCTGCTGGTGCCGCCTGATCGTCGAGTGTGAGGAAGCACGTGTCGCGCGGCGGCTCCTGTGTCGTCACCGCCATGGCAAGCAGTTCGTCGCGGCGAAACAGGTGCAGTTCGACGTGGCAGCCGGGCGCGAGGCGTCCCAGCTGCTTGTCGAAGGTTTCCGCATCCGTGCGGATCCCGTCCATGGCGACGATCTCATCCTCGGCCATGACACCAGCCTGCTGCGCCGGGCCACCGTCGAGGACGTGGGTGACGCGCAGGCGCCCCGCGACCGCACGCGTGCGCATCCCGAGCCATGGTCGCGGGTGCGTGCCGTGCCGCCCGGCCGTGCCGCCAGCGTCCGCACCTCCCTCGCCTGGACGCAGGTTCAACCGCACGCCGAACTGGGCCAGCAGTATCCCGACCGGCGGATCGACCGTGCTGCGCACGCCGCTCGCGAAGAAGTCGCCGAGATCCAGGCCGGAGACTTCCGCTGCCAGCTCCTCGAATGCCCCCTCGGGCAGGCCCGGAGCGCCGTCGCCACCGTAGTGCTTCCAGAGCATGCGCATGACGTTATCGAGCGAGACGCGCCCGTCCGTGCGCAACCGGATCTCGAGATCGAGCGCCAGTGCGAGCATGGCACCCTTACTGTAGTAGCTGACCTGCGCATTCGGGCTGTTCTCATCGGGACGGTAAAACTTGATCCAGGCATCGAAGCTCGCTTCCTCCAGCGTCTGGCGCCGACGCCCGGCACTGCGATACACGGCCGTGAGCGTGCGTCCGAGCAGTTCGAGGTAGCTGTCCACGCCGATCACGCCACTGCGCAGGAGGGCGAGGTCGTCGTAGTACGAGGTGATGCCCTCGAAAATCCAGAGCTGGCGGCTATACGCCTCGCGCCCGAGATCGGCGGCCGCGAGTTCGGCCGGCCGGATGCGCCGCACATGCCAGGTATGGAAATACTCATGGCTGGCGAGCCCGAGCAGCCCGCGGTAGTCATTCCCTGGCACGCCAAGGCCCGGGCCGGGCAGGTCGTCGCGGTGGCACACGAGCGCCGAGCTGGCGCGGTGCTCCAGTCCGCCGAACCCGGCACCTGTGAGGCGCGCGAGGAACAGGTAGCGCGGCATCGGTGCCGGACAGCCGAAGAACTCGATCTGCCAGGTGCAGCAGCGCGCGAGATCGCCGGCCAGGCGCTCGAGGTCGGCACCATGCCGGCCGGCGAGTACCATCGCGTGCGGTGTGCCGGCAGCCATGAACGCCGCCACATCGAGCTCCCCCATCAGCAGCGGATGGTCGATGAGATCCTCGTAATCGGCGGCCTCGAAGGCACCGTACTCCCACTCGGCACCGGTCAGCCGCGTGAGGGTCGTCGCCACGCGCCAGTGCGCCGTGCCCGGCTGCTCGGCCGGCGTGAGGTACACGAGACAACGTTCCTGATCGCGTCCGTGCACGCGCAGGAACACGCTCGAGCCATTGCAGAATGCTCCGCTGCGATCCAGGCAGGCACCGCGTACCGAACCGTCGGCGGCGTAGATCTCGACACGCACCACGATCTCGCCCGACACCGGCGCTGCGCGCCAGGTCGTCTTGTCGAGCTTGCGCAACGCCACGGCATCACCGCCGCTCGAGGCCTCGATCGTCACGACGTGCCGGGCGAAGTCCCGGATCAGGTAGCTGCCCGGAGTCCACGTGGGCAACGAGAACACCTGCCCCTGTGGATCCGGCGCACGCACCCGGCAGAAGACCTCGACAAGTCGCGCACCGGTGTCATGGGGGCGCAGGTGGTAGACAACGGCGGCATCGCCGATGGAGGAATCCGCTGCGTTCATGTGCCCACTCTAGCCGATTGCGGCTGCCTCCTCAGCCGGCGGCGGAAAGATCTCGGCGATCATGCAGCGCACGCTGCCGCCGCCGAGCCGTTCGATGGTCGGAACGGGTACGACCAGTGGTGCGGCGCAGGTCGCGAGCCGGCGCAGCGGCTCACCCACGAGGGCCCGGGCAGCACGCCCGGAAAGCACCACATGCCCCTGCCCGCCGGCGCCACGCACCTCGAGCAGATTGCCGGCGAACTCACCCATCTGGTCACGGCTGATTTCGATCAGCTCGCGCCCGCTTGCCCCGAGGTCGGCGAGCAGCGTGGCGCGCTCGGCCGGATCAGGCACCGCTTCGGCGCAGACCACGGCGAAGCGCTCGCCCACCGCGAGCATGACGTTGGTGTGGTAGACGGGCCGGCCGACCGCGTCGGTGGCATGAAAAGCCAGCACTGCGATCCCGGTGCGCCGCGTGAACTCGGCGAGCGCGTCCGGGTGGGTGCGCCCGGACAGTGCCGCCCAGGCGCGTGCGCGGGGGCGATCGAGGACCAGGCTGCCGGTGCCTTCGAGATAGTGCCCACGGGTCTCGAGCGCCGTCAGGTCGAGCACACGATCGAGCCGCACGAGCCCCGCTGCGGCGAGTTGCTCGAGCAGGTCGCGCCGGCGTTCGGGCCGGCGGTTGGCGGCCTGAATGGGATAAAGCACCATCGTGCCGTCTGCGTGGAAACTCACCCAGTTGTTGGGAAACACCGCGTCGGGCTTGACCGGCTCGGGTGTGTCCTCGACCACGAACGGATGGGCGCCTACCCCACGCAGCGCCGCAACCAAGGCGTCGAATTCCTGGCGCGCCCGCCCGGTTGCCACCTCGTCGCCCGGGTCGGGACACCGCTGGAAGCTGTTGCTCGGCGCCGTTTCCGGGTTGGCCGCGAAACGGGCCGGGCGCACCAGCAGCAGGTGCCCGGTAGTCTGCCGGGACGTGGCGATTTTCACGCAGCGACTGTCGTATTGCCGTGCAATGGAGTCAACACCCCTACGCGCACGCCGTTAAACTGGCTGGATGGCGCTCAAGGTCCTGTTCATCGGCAATTACGACATCCCGGTGCACAACATCCGCCCGGAGGCGGAGATGGTTATCGGCCTGAAGGCGCGCGGCGTCGAGGTCGAGGTCATGACCCAGGGCCGTTGCTGGTACGCAGGCCGCATGCGCGAGGCCGGTATCGTCGTGCACGACTTCGTGCCATCGTCCAAGCTCAGCTGGACCGCCATCCGCACCATCCGCAGCTGCCTGCGCAGCGGCCACCACGACATCCTGCACCTGTTCAACAACAAGGCCATCGCCAACGGCAACCTCGCCGCACTCGGCCTGCCCGTGAAGGTCGTCACCTACCGCGGACAGACCGGCAACATCTCGCGCCTGGACCCGAGCTGCTACCTCACGCATCTCAGCCCGCGGGTGGACCGCATCGTCTGCGTCTCCAACGCGGTGCGTGATGACCTGCTGCAGCGCGTGTACGACCGGCGCAAACCGGTGACGATCTACAAGGGCCACGACATCGCCTGGTACCAGGACGTGCGCCCGCTGCCCCGCGCCGCGCTCGGTGTGCCGGGCGACGCCTTCCTGGTCGGCTGCGTGGCCAACAACCGTCCGCGCAAGGGCGTGCCGGTGCTCATGGACGCCGCGCGCATGCTCGATACCGCCGTGCCGGTGCACTTCGTGCTTGCGGGCAACGGCATGGACGCCGACCTGCTGCTGCCGCTGCTCGACGGCCATCCGGTCGGTGCGCGCTGCCATTTCCTCGGCCACCGCGAGGATGCCCTGGAACTGGTGGCGGCCTGCGACGCCACCGTGCTGCCGGCCATAAAGCGTGAAGGCCTGCCGAAGACCGTGATCGAGTCGATGGCTCTCGGCGTCGTGCCGATCGTCACGCGCACCGGCGGCAGCCCGGAACTGGTGGTCGACGGCGAAAGCGGGCTGGTCGTGCCACCCGGCGATGCGGCCGCGCTGGCCGCCGCGATCACGCAGCTGGCGGAGAACCGGGTGCGGGCCCGTGCCATGGGTGGCGCCGCTCGCTCGCGTATCACCAGCCGCTTCCGGCTGAGCGATGCCATCGATCAGCACCTGGCGTTGTACGGGACACTCGTCGCCGACTGAGCGGCGGCGTCAGGCGGGTGGCTCCCCGCCCCGCTCGTGCAGCTCGTTGAGCTTGAGATACTTGAGATAGCAGCGGAAAGCGCTGGTCGCGGCAATCGTGCGCCCGTCGATGCCCCGGAACAGCCCGCCACGCAGGACCAGCTGACGGAACAGCGCCGAAAGCGCGCTCAGCGCCGGCTTCCAGGCCGATGCAGGCTTGCCGGCTTCGAACATGCCGCGGGCGTCGAGCGACGTGACCTGGTTGATCTTGGCGACCCAGTCGGTCAGGTCGTCGTAGGTGTAGTGCAGGATGTGCCCCGGCAGGTGCACCACCCGCGGGGCGACGACACCGGCGTGGCCGTACTTCGCCTCATAGCCGGCGTGCCTGCGGTTGTACAGGCGCGTGATGTGGTCCGGGTACCAGCCCGGCCCGCGCAGCCAGTGCCGGCCGATGAAGCTCTTGCGGTTGAACACGTAGCCGACCTGCGGATCGTCGAGCGGCGCGGCGCGCACGGCGGCCACGGCCTCCTCGTCGAGGCGCTCGTCGGCGTCGAGCGCGAGGATCCAGTCGTGCGCCGCCTCCTTTTCGGTGACGTTGCGCTGCCGGCCCTCGCCCAGGTACTTCTGCAGCACCACGCGCGCGCCCGCCGCACGCGCCAGCTCGCAGGTCCGGTCCGTGCTCAGCGAGTCGACCACCACGACGTCGTCGCAGACCTGCCGCAGCGACCCGATGCAGGCCTCGATGTGATCTTCCTCGTTGTAGGTGATGATCGTGCCGGTGATCGCGGTCATGGCCTGTCGGGTCCCTCGCTCCGCTGCCGCGCGCAGCCGTGCCAGTTTACCCCCGGAGATCAGGCGCCGGCGTGCCCGGTACGCGCATGCGCACGACCGGCAGTCACGCGCTGCCGGCGGCAGGAGGTCGACAAGGGAAACGCGCCGCTCAGGCGCGGACGCAACGCCGGATCAGGCCGATCAGGCCCAGGGCGGAACCGAGCAACCAGACCGCGCCCGGCACCGGCACCACCGTAGTGATGCTGAGCACCAGCTTCTTCTCGATCCAGGCGCGCTCACCGCTGGCATCGGTGAAGGCGGAGAGGTCGTTCGTGATGGTCAGCCGCAGGTCGTTGGCCAGCTGCACGAGCGAGGCGCCCGGTGTCAGCATGGCGCTCATGTTCCACAGCTGTTTGCCGGCGGAATCGCCCGAATCGTAGATGTTGTCGCTGTCGGTGATGCTCGGCTCGGGCAGGTTGTTCAGGCCAGTGGCGGTGAGGGACAGATCACCGTTGATCCAGCCGTCGCCGACGATGCGGTAATCGCCTTCCTCGTACGCAGCGATACCGACGATCTCGGTCGAGGGCGAGTTCGACATGATCCTGCTGAACAGGAAGGTCGCACTCACCGCGTCGGTGTTGGTGCCCGAGTGGATGCCGATGCCGTCTGCCGACTCGGCGCGGAACACCGTCGGGGAGAACAGTACGTCGTCACCGAAAAACGTCGGCAGGCCGTAGTAGGCAACCGCCGCCTGCGCGTCGTCGTATTCGTAGGTGACGTTGGGCCCGACGTACGTCACGACCGCCGCTTCGGTGACGGCAAGCGGTACAAGCACGACCACAGTACAGATGAGACTCGACCGGATTATTCCCGATGACATGATCGGGTTCCCCCACGGCTATTCTTCAGAATGGCGTTTTCGTACCGCGGAAACCCTGACAGACAGCTGGTCATCCGCGGTTGGCATCACTGACGCTACACGTCCGAAATTGAAATGACAAGATTGCAGCGGCTTGCGCCGTACGGCGTGGAGATTATTGTCAAATCCCGGCGATATCGTCCGGGAAACATCAGCACCAGCCGGTCAATCTCCGGCGATGACCGCCCGGCCCGACGACGCGACGGAATGCGAAGTCGGACGTCGCAGGACAGTGCACTGCGAGCAGACGTGAGTCGATCGACGATAAGTCCGACTCAGGCGCGGAGGCGGCGCCGGATCAGACCGATCAGGCCCAGGGCGGAGCCGAGCAGCCAGACGGCACCTGGCACCGGTACCACCGTGGTAATGTCCAGCACCAGCTTCTTCTCGATCCAGGCACGCTCACCGCTCGCATCGGTGAACGCGGAAAGATCGTTCTGGATCGTCAACGCCAGCTTGTTGGCGAGCTGTGCGAGCGAGGCACTCGGCGTCACCGTGGCGCTCATGCTCCACAGCTGGTTGCCCGCGGAATCTCCCGCGGCATAGACGTCGTCGGTATCGATCAGGCTCGGCTCGGACAGGGTGTTCAGTCCCCGGGCGCGCAGGTACAGGTCGCCGCCAACCGAGCCATCGCTGACGATGCGGTAATCGCCTTCCTCGTACGCGGTGATGCTGACGATCTCGTTCGATGGCACATTCGACGTGACCTTGCTGAATACGAAGGTTGCGCTCACCGCGTCGGTATTGGTCCCCGAGTGGATACCGACACCATCTGTCGACTCGGCGCGGAACACCGTCGGAAAGAACAGCACGTCGTCGCCGCTGAACGTCGGCAGGCCGAAGTAGGCGACTGCCGCCTGGGTATTGTCGTATTCGTAGGTGACGTTGGGACCAACGTAGGTCACGATCGCCGCGTTGCCCGCAGCGAAGGGTGCGAGCATGACGCCCGCCAGAACGAAACTCGACGGAATCTTCCCCGAAGGCATGGCCAGGTCCCCTGCGTTCGTCGTGTTATCGCTCTGCGGCAGCCCTGATCCAGGCTGCATCCCACCGCAAAGCCTGAGGCAACCGTACGCCTCAATCCTCGAATTGACAAGGCTGCGGCAGCTCGCCGCAGACCATTCTCGATTATTGTCAAATTTGGCCAGAATCAGGGTCATGGACAGTCGTCCACGGCGTGGACCGATTGACGGGATTCTGGCCGTTTGAAGTGCTGTCGACATCAACGGGCAGGTCCACGCGGCGACAGCGCATCACCAGCTGGACGGGCGCACGCCAGAACCCGGAGCGACTGCGAAAGACCTCACTGCGGCGTACCATCTGGCGCTCCCTCAGCATGAACCGGTCCGGATCGGCAATGAGTCACAGCGACGCACCCCTCCTGCCTGGCCCGAAAGCCCGGGCGATCATCGACCGCGACCGCGCTGTCGTCGCCCGCTCCTACGTGCGCGACTACCCTTTTGTCATGAGCCACGGCCGCGGCGCCGAGGTCTGGGACGTCGACGGCAACCGCTTCATCGATTTCGCCGCGGGTATCGCCGTGTGCTCCACGGGGCATTCCCACCCCGCTGTCATCCAGGCGGTGAAGGCAGCCGCCGATCGTTTCCTGCACATCTCGCCGGATTACTGGCACGAGGGCCAGGTACGTCTCGCCGAGGTGATCGGGGAACTCGATCCGGTCAGCGGGCCGGCGATGTGTTTCTTCGGCAACTCGGGCACCGAGGCCGTCGAAGCCGCACTCAAGCTGGCACGCTACGCTACGGGGCGGCCGCGTTTCATCGGTTTTCTGGGCGGCTTTCACGGCCGCAGCATGGGTGCGCTCGCCTTCACGGCGAGCAAATACACCCAGCAACAGGGATTTTTCCCGTCGATGCCCGGCGTCACCCACGTGCCCTACCCGAACAGCTACCGGCCGTTGCTGCGGGGTGAAGATCAGGGGCAGGCGGTACTCGCGTATATCGAACAGCTGTTCCAGCAGAACGTGCCGGCGAGCGAGGTTGCCGCGATCCTGGTCGAACCGGTCCAGGGCGAGGGCGGTTACCTCGTGCCACCCGACGGCTTCCTCACCGGCCTGCGCTCGCTCTGCGACCAGCACGGCATCCTGCTCATCTTCGACGAAGTGCAGTCGGGGATCGGCCGCACCGGCCGGATGTTCGCCTGGCAGCACTCGGGCGTACGCCCGGACATCATCACGCTCGCGAAAGGACTCGGCTCCGGGCTGCCGATCGGCCTGTGCGTTGCGGCTCGACAGGTGATGGAGAAATGGCCGGCAGGAGCCCATGCCAACACCTTCGGCGGCAACCCGATCGCGTGTGCAGCGGCGCTGGCGACACTCGATCTGGTCCGGGGAGGCTACCTGGACAACGCACGGGTCGCCGGCGGGCGGCTCATGGAGCAGCTGCAGACCCTGGCGGCGGAGTTCCCCTGCATCGGCGACGTGCGCGGGTACGGCCTGATGATCGGTATCGATCTGGTCACGGATCGTGCGAGCAGGACGCCGGCGCAGGCCCTGGCACGGGCCGTGATGAACCGCGCCTATCACAACGGCCTGCTGGTGCTCACCTGCGGCGCGAGCGGCATTCGCGTGATCCCGCCGCTCATGATCGAGACCGCACTGCTCGACGAGGGGCTGACACGGTTACGCCGCTCGCTCGAGGAAGCGCTGGCAATGAAGCTGTAGCTCACGGTGGCGCCCCGCTGCTGCCGCAGTCCGGCACCACCGTGCTACGCTGTCGAAGCACTCGAATCCCGACGCCCCCGCGACGCCGGCGTCACTCGCACAGCACCGGAGCTCCTGCATGGCAGCCAAGCAATATGATTCGCCCCCGTCGATGCAGATCGACACCAACCGCAACTACGTCGTGACCATCGAAACGAGCCGCGGCAACATCGAGCTGGAGCTCTATCCCCAGCACGCGCCGCAGACGGTCAACAATTTCGTGTTCCTCGCCCAGGAGGGGTTCTACGACGGTGTGAGTTTCCATCGCGTCATCGCCGACTTCATGATTCAGGCCGGTGACCCCACCGGCAGCGGCCGCGGCGGCCCCGGCTATCGGTTCGGCGACGAGTTCGACAACAACCCGCTGCGTCACGAGCGTGGTGTCATCTCCATGGCCAATGCCGGCCCTGG
This sequence comes from Pseudomonadota bacterium, assembly GCA_963205295.1. Classification (GTDB taxonomy): domain Bacteria; phylum Pseudomonadota; class Gammaproteobacteria; order Steroidobacterales; genus QUBU01. The sequence goes on along the minus strand of CAUJIY010000088.1, from coordinate 43 downwards.
CACCAACGGCAGCCAGTTCTTCATCACCCATGGCCCGCAGCCG
>CAUJIY010000087.1 GCA_963205295.1 Pseudomonadota bacterium | reverse complement strand
TTCGATCTCACCGGCCAGCCCCTGCCGAAGGCCCCCGAGCTGACCGTGAGTGCCGATGCGCAGTACAACATTGAGTTCAACTCGACCTGGGGCGGCTTCCTGCGCGCCGAATACAGCTACGTGGATGAGCTGTACTACGATGTCAACGGCACGGCTGGCGCGATGCAGGGCTTCGCCTTCCCGTTCGAGATTCCCTCGCGCAGTGTGTGGAATTTCCGGGCCGGCGTGGAGAGCGACCGGTACCGGATTGTCGCGTACGCCGACAATGCCTTCGACGAGGAGTACTACACCTCGACGTATGATTTCGGCTTCACGAACGGCGCTGGCGTCGTACCGGGGTATCGTACCTATGGTGTCCGCTTCGAGATGAATTTCGGAGAGCGATAGCGAGTCCGGCCGGACCATCCCGGATGCGGCAGGGGAGCCGGCGAACGATGCCAATGGCAGCCTGTGGCCTGCTGGTCCGGCTCTGGTCCTGGCGGCTGGCGGGCGCGCGGCAGAGGGGTGCCGTGGCGCTCGCCGCATCGCTGCTGACAGGAACGGTCGCGGCCGATGACGGTCCCGTCTCCCGGACGCCGGCGCTGAGCGACGGGACCTATCCGGGGGTGATCGAACTCGCCATCGACGCCCGCGATGTCGATCGCGCGATCGTCAGTGGCACGCTGACACTGCCCGTCGCCAGCGACGGGCCGATGACCTTCTACTTCCCGCGCTGGGTGCCGGGCCATCATGCGCCGTCCGGACCCATCAGCCGCATCGCTGGCCTGAGTCTGCAGGCGGATGGTGCCGCGATCGCCTGGCGACGCGATCCGGTGGACATGAACGCCCTGCACTTCAGCGTTCCTGCCGGGGCCCGGCAGGTTCAGCTCTCGTTCCAGTATCTGTCGCCCACCGATCCGGGCATGGGCCGCATCGAGATCACCTCCGACATGGCGGACCTGCAGTGGACGTCGCTGGCGCCGTACCCGGCGGGCTACGCGTCACGCAACATGACCTACCGCGCTTCGGTCCGACTGCCTCAGGGATGGCAGTTCGCGACCGCCCTGCTGCGCAAGGAGCAGCGTGGCGATACCGTGCATTTCGAGCCGGTGGACTACGAGACGCTGGTGGACTCGCCGATCGTCGCCGGCCGGTACTACGAACGGGTGATGCTCGACGATTCGAGGCCGGCACCGGTCACGCTCCACCTGTTTGCCGACGAGCCGCGTCTGCTGCGTTTCGAGACGGCGCAGATCGAGTCGCATCGGGCACTGGTCGAGCAGACCTACCGGCTATTCCGTTCGCGCCATTTCGACCGCTACGACTTCCTCGTCGGGCTGACCGCGAAGATCGGCAGCCTGGGTGCCGAGCATCACCGCTCGAGCGAGAACTTCACGGTGCCGGGCTATTTCACCGACTGGGCGAATACCGCTCCGAGCCGTGAACTTCTTCCTCACGAACTGGTGCACAGCTGGAACGGCAAGTACCGGCGTGGCGCCGACCTGCTCACGCCAACCCTCGACCGGCCGATGCGAAACAGCCTGCTGTGGGTGTACGAAGGCCTGACCCGGTATCTGGGCGCCGTGCTCGCCGTACGTGCCGGCCTGCATACCAGGCAGCAGGGCCTGGAGAACTTCGCCGTCTCGGCGGCACGCATGCAGAACCGGGCCGGCCGGCGCTGGCGCCCGCTCGCCGACACCGTCAATCACTCGATCTTCCTCGATGAGCATCCGGTCTGGCCGAGCTGGCAGCGGGGATCGGACTACTACCTCGAGGGCCAGCTGATCTGGCTCGATATCGACACGCGCCTGCGCGAGCTGACCGGGGACAGGAAGTCGCTCGACGATTTTGTGCGGGTGTTCTTTGCCGGCACTGATGGAGCGTATCGACCGCTGCCTTACGACCAGACGGATGTCGTGGATGCGCTGAACGCCATCGCCCCGTATCGCTGGGAGGAGTACTTTCGCGATCGTGTCGAACAGCCGGCGCCAGAGGCACCGCTCGATGGACTGATCCGCGGCGGCTATCGCCTGGTGTACGCCGACAGTGCCACCGACTTCTTCCGCAACCTGGAGGCGCAGGCAAAGGTCACGGATCTCGGCTATTCGATCGGTTTGATCGTCAACGATGCGGGGGTCGTCACCGACGTCATTTGGGATACCCCGGCATTCGACGCCGCGATGACGATCGGAACGCAGGTGATCGCGGTCGACGCGGTGGTCTACAGCAGCGCTGTGCTGACGCGCGCGGTGAGCGGCTGCAAAGGACGCACCGAGCCATTGCGGCTCACTCTCAGGAGAGGCGACGCGGTGCGCGAAGCCAGGCTCGACTGCTCCATGGGACTGCGCTATCCGCGACTGGAAAGGATTGCCGAAACGCCGGCGCGCCTCGACGCGATTCTTGCGCCGCGCTGAGAAGGTGCGACGCCGGGTTCCCGGCGTTCCCGGGCCGTCGTCCGGAATGACTCTCAGTCGGCTGCTTCGATGTTCTGCAGAATCCTGTTGAGGAGCCGTCGCAGGGTCTTGATGTCTGTGGCGGTGAGGCCATGCAGTGCGCGTTCCTGATGGCTGCGCATCGCCGGAAGCATGGTGGAAACCAGCTTTTCGCCAGCGGCTGTCAGATCGACATAGACGAAACGCGAGTCCGCCGTCGCCGTTCGCCGGGTCACCAGCTTCTCCGCCTCGAGTTGATCGACGACGCGACTCAGCGTTGGCTGCTCCATCGCCGTGGCCATCGCGATCTCCCCGATGTTCAGTGCGCCAAATGCCTTGAGCACCGACAGCACGCGCCAGCGCGTGAGATTGATTCCGGCCTTGCGCAGGCGCGCCTGAAGCAGCCGGTTCAGGCCGTTCGTCGCCCTGTAGAGCAGGTACGGTACGAAGCTCTCGAGCCAGTGATCACCAGGCATTTTTCTACCGTACCTCGTTTGGGATCGGCATTGTGGTTGCCATTATGCGCCTGCATCAGGGCTGTCTCCAGCAGGCGGCCTTGCAATCATATGATAACGCATGTACGGTCCGTCATCGGAGACCGGCGAAGTCGTCGTTGTCCGGGAACAGTGCTGCGGCGGTGCAGGGTGCCGGTTAGTCTGCCGGGCGCGATGTCCGCTGCGCACTCCACCGGCGCGGGGAAGGGAATCGCCGTATTGCAGGCGGATCCCTGGAATGAAGTTCGTTGGACGCATCGCCTGGCGGTGCAGGAGGAGCATTGGTGAACGCTGAAAGCACTTCGGAACGGGTTGATGTCGAGCCGCGCGATGGCAATCGCGCAGATCATCTCTCGCGACGCGCAGTTCTGGGCGCGGCGGTCGGTGGCGTGGCTGTCGTGGCAGCCGTAGCCACTGCGGCGACTTCGGCAGCCCCACTGGACCCACGGCGGTCAACCGCGGGATCGGACGAGTTGCAGGACTTGCTGCGGAAGTATGGCAGCGAATTCGGTGCCCTGAGGTCTATGTCCTGATGCAATTGGTTGTGTGCTGGCAGGAGTAATTGCAATGGCCGTTTTTGAAGTCGAGAGCTGGAGCGTGAAGTCGGGCAAGGAGGAGCAGCACGACGCGGAGATGCGCCGCTGGCTGGCGTGGGTGAAGGATCACCGTGAATTGTTTGCCGAGTGGAAGAGCGTCCGATACTTCGAGAAACACATTGCGGGCGCAGAATCGAACCGGCATTTCATCATGTGGGAATACGATTCGCTTGCAGCCTACGAAGCCTACAAGGCGCGCCGCAAGGACTACGCGGGGCCTTATGCGGAGTACAAGGAGAACGATCCGTACTACAAGGACGTTTTCGATCACAGCAGAATGGAGCTGGAGTTCTGGAAGGACAAGCAGCGCGACCTGTGGATCGAGGAGACCGGTGCAGATAACAAGCGCTCATGAAGTGCCTGCCCGTGCAGCGCAGCACATGACGACGGATGTCCTTGGACCAGCGCACCTGGTACGCCCCACGATCGGTCCGTCCGGCACGAAAAGGACGGGCTGAGCGGCGGTGGCCAGCGGTTTGCCAGGCGGCGACCATGTGGTATGACATCCTTCCCGGGTATCCTGCGAGGCGACAATGAGCCTTTCCCCTGAGAGCGGCGCGCGTCCGCCACATGGCCGGGTGTCCGGACCCTCGATCGACGGGCACGTCGTGTTCTTCTACTACGATGACCTGGCGGCACCAACTGCCTTCTACGGTGGCGACCTCGGTCTCGAGCAGACGCGCGATATCGGCTGGGTCAGGTTCTTCCGCATTGGCGCGACAGGCGAGGTCGCCATCGTCAAGGCCGGACCGGACTCGTATTTCGCACCCCAGTCGAACAACGCGGTCATGCTGAGCATCGTCACCGACGAGCTGGATGCCTGGTACAGGCGGCTCAAGGCGAACAACGGGATCAGGTTCCTGCTCGATCTGCAGGTACACCGCAAGGCGCCGATCAGGAATTTCCTCATCAGCGATCCAGGAGGCTACGCCATCGAGTTCTACCAGTGGACTGGCTGAGACGGACCTCGGCCAGCCTGGCAGGTCGCCAGGCCACGCGCGCGTCAGGGCGTGGTAGCCGAGCTGGTCAAGGGTTCCTGATAATGATGCCTGCCACCGGCAATGGAGTTCGTTCATGAACAGAATCGTTCCTGTGCTCATCATCATGGGCAGCCTCGCCGCCGGTCTCGCGGCGGCAGACAAGCCAGGCGAAGCCGCCACGGCACCCGACGTGGTCAGGCATCCATCGATTGTCTCGCATGTCACATTTCATTATTACAAGGACCTCGCCGCCGCCGAACATTTCTACCGCGACATACTGGGTCTCGAGAAGACCTACGATGGGCCGTGGGTCAAGATGTTCAGGATCACCGGACAGTCGGTGGTCGGCCTGCTCGACGAGCGGGAAGCCACTTTCAGAGCCCCGACGACGACGCCGTCGGTGATGTTGAGCATCGAGACCACGGATCTCGAGGGCTGGAACGAACAGCTGAAGTCACGTGGCGCCGTATTCATGAAGGAACTGGATCCTGAGAGCAAGCATCCGCTGGTCGACAGCATCATGCTGAAGGATCCGGGCGGCTACACGGTCGAATTCTTCCGCTGGAAAAAGAAGTAGCGCGTTCGGTCCGGCTGCGCCAGGCACGGCTGCGTGCCTGCCCCGTCCAGGTGTCTGGCTCGAGGCGATTCGCCCGCTCAGGTTGCGGGCGGGCGGACCCGGCGTTTTTTCCAGAACAGGTAGGCGATGCTCAATAGAGCGAGCCACGGTACGCCGACGATCCACGCGACATTCCAGAATTCCCGATCCAGCCCCATCGTCACGAGGATTGCAGCCAGCAGCGCGATCCCGGCGAGCTGCATGTAGGGAAACAGCGGCATGCGGACCGCCAACTGCGACGCCGGCTGGCGCCGACGGAATTGCAGGTGGGTGACCAGGATGAAGATCCAGACGGTCAGGCCGCCGAAAAGCGCTATGCCGAACAGATAGTTGTAGGCGAGCGGGGTCAGTTTCGCCACTGAAGCGGAGAGCAGGATGCAGGCACCGGACACGAGCGTGGCTGCGACCGGTGTGCCCTTGGCACCGAGTCTGCCGACGACTGCCGGCGCATAGCCGCCGCGGGCCAGTGAGAACAGCATGCGCGAGCACAGGTACAGGTTGGTGTTCATGCTCGACAATGCCGCGGTGATGACGACGAAGTTCATGATGCCTGCAGCCTGCGCGATTCCGGCGTTCTGGAACACCCGCACGAACGGGCTTTGCTCGACCACGGTGGCACCAGCCTGGGTCCATGGCAGCACCGTGACCATGATGCCGAGCGCCAGCACATAGAAGAGAAGCAGCCGCAGGGCCATGGTGCGCAGTGCCCTGGGGATCGAGGTGCGCGGATCGGCAGCCTCGCCGGAGGTGACCGCGACAATCTCGATGCCGTAGAAGGAAAAGACCGCGATCAGGACGCCCATCCACACGCCGGACAGTCCGTTGGGCAGGAAGCCTCCTGGCAGTTCCGTCAGGTTGTGGAAACCGGAGGGCGCCATGCCGAGGCCGAAGATGTTGGCGATGCCGAAAAGCACGAACAGCACGATCGCGATGACTTTGATCAGTGCGAACCAGTACTCGAAGGTGCCGAAATTGGTCACCGCCAGGGAGTTCACGTAGACGAGGATGGAGGCGAAGCCGAGCGACCACAGCCAGACCGGCATGTCGGGAAACCAGAAGGTCATGTAGACGCCGGCTGCCACGGCCTCGCCGCCGATGGCGATGACCTGGGCCATCCAGTAGGTATAGCGCACGACAAAGCCGGACCAGGGGCCGAGGTACATCTCCGCGTAGGCGCCGAAGGACCCTGCTGCCGGATGCGTCACGGCCATCTCGGACAGGCTGAAGACCATCACCACCGCGATGAAGGCGGCGATCAGGTAGCTCAGCAGCACGGCCGGACCCGCATAGCCGATGGCGATGGCACTGCCCATGAACAGCCCGGTGCCGATGGCGCCACCCAAGCCGATCATCGTGATCTGCGCGGTGCTCAGCCCCTTCTGCAGGCCGTGCTCGCGCTCGATGACTTCCTGGTCAGCCATGTTCCGACAGCCGTGGCAGGGAACGGTCCCGGGCGCGGGGATGTTACGGGAAAGTACATGAAACCGGAAGTATTTCGCCGGTGCCTGGCCGGGCACCGAAACGCGGCAGATCCCCCGGTGCATCGAGTACGGGTACAGCCCCCGGTCGCCGGTGGCGGCACTTGCGCATCGGCCCCGGTTGTGGCGAAATACTTGCAGTTTCATATAATATATCCCAATCGCGCAAGGGCAGGAGTTCGCCGGGCCATGTCGACCAATCAATCAAAGGCTTCGAAAACGCAG
>CAUJIY010000086.1 GCA_963205295.1 Pseudomonadota bacterium | reverse complement strand
GGCCTCAGCGCGGAGGAGGCCGAGAGCAAGTTCGGTTTCCTGCTGCGCGCCATGCGCTACGGCTGCCCGCCCCACGGCGGCATCGCCTTCGGGCTGGACCGGCTGGTGATGCTGATGGCGGGTGCGCAGAGCATCCGCGACGTGATCGCCTTCCCCAAGACTCAGGCCGCGAGCTGCCTGATGACCGACGCTCCCGGCGAGGTCTCGCCGCAGCAGCTCAAGGAAACCGGCATCCGGCTGCGCTGAGCGTGATCGCGCGCCGCGAATTCCTGCTCGGACTCGTCGCCGCGAGCCTCACCCCGACCGTGTCTGCCCAACCACCCGCCGAATCCGTCGTCCTCGTCCACGGCCTGTGGATGACGGGGATGGAGAGCGGGCTGCTGCGCAAGCGGCTCGACGAGGAATACGGTTTCACCACGCGCCAGTACAGCTACCACACCGTGCAGGTGGGGCTCGAGGACAACATTCGCCTGCTGCACGAGTTCCTCGGTGATGTGCCGGGCGAGGTCGTGCACGTGGTCGGCCACAGCCTCGGCGGCCTGCTGGCGCTGCACACGCTGCTGCGCTTCCCGGAGGCGCGGCCTGGCCGCGTGGTGTGCCTCGGCTCGCCGCTGCGCGGGAGCATCGCGGCGCGTGCGATGGCGGGGCTGCCCTTCGGCGAGGACGTGCTGGGCGCGACCATCCGCGAAGCGGTGCTGAACGGCGGGCTGGAAGCCTGGCGCGGCACCCGCGAGGTCGGGGTGATCGGCGGCACGCTCGCTGTCGGCCTCGGCGCGGTGATCGAGAACCTGCCCGAGCCGAACGACGGCACCATCGCCGTGGTCGAGACGCAGTTGCCCGGGATCAAGGACCATCTCGAGCTGTCGGTGAGCCACACCGGGCTGCTGGTGTCCCCGCAGGTCGCCTCGCAGACCGCATATTTCCTGCGCCACGGCGTCTTCGCGCGACCCTGACCGCAGGCCTGCTGCCTCCTGCAGGGATGGGGGGAACCGCTGTGGGAGAGGCGCAAGCCCCGACCGGAAGAGTCGCGACTGGCGTCGCTCCCACAGAATCCGGAAGAGTCGCGTCGCTCCCACAGAGTCCGGAAGGGCGGCGGCGTCAGGTCAGGCGCTTCAAGGCGTAGAGCGCATCGAGGGCTTCGCGCGGCGACATGCGGTCGGGGTCCATCGCGGCGAGGGACTCGCGCAGCGGGTCGGCGACCGGCGCGGGGCGCAGGTCGAGTTCGGCCTGGGGGCGGACCTCGCGGTGCGCGCGCGTCTGCTGCTCGAGCTCGGCGAGATAGCTCTTCGCGCGCGCGATCACCGTGCCTGGTACCCCGGCGAGCGCGGCCACCTGCAGCCCGTAGCTCTGGTTCGCCGGCCCGTCCTTCACCGCGTGCATGAAGATCAGTTCCTCCCCGCGGCTGGTGGCGTCAAGGTGCACGTTGGCACAGGCCGGCAGCTCGCCGGCGAGCGCGGTCAGCTCGAAATAGTGCGTGGCGAACAGCGTGAAGGCGCCGATGCGCTCGCCGATGAAGTGCGCCACCGCCCAGGCGAGCGACAGGCCGTCGAAGGTGCTGGTGCCGCGGCCGACCTCGTCCATCAGCACGAGGCTCGCGGCGGTGGCGTTGTTGAGGATGTTGGCGGTCTCGGTCATCTCCACCATGAACGTGGAGCGCCCGCCCGCAAGATCGTCGGCGGCGCCGATGCGCGTGAAGATGCGGTCCACCGGCCCGAGGCGTGCCGTGCGCGCCGGCACGAAGCTGCCGATGTGGGCCAGCAGCACGATCAGCGCCGCCTGGCGCATGAAGGTCGACTTGCCGCCCATGTTCGGCCCGGTGATCACCAGCAGGCGCCGGTCGCGCCCGAGTTCGAGATCGTTGGCGATGAACGGCCCGTCGAGCACGCGCTCGACCACCGGGTGGCGCCCGGCGCCGATGTGGATGCCGGGCTCGGCGACCAGCTCCGGGCGGCAGAAGTCGAGTTCGAGCGCGCGTGTGGCGAGCGTCAGCAGCACGTCGGCCTCGGCGAGCCCGACGGCCAACGCCCGCAGCGGGCCGAGCGCGGCGACGAGCGTGCCGAGCAGCGTGGCATACAGGTCCTTCTCACGGGCCAGGGCGCGTTCGCGTGCGGCGAGCACCTTGCCCTCGAAGGCCTGCAGCTCCGCCGTCACGTAGCGCTCGGCGCCCTTCAAGGTTTGCCGGCGCAGGTAGTCGGCCGGTGCGGCGGCAGCCTGCGCCCGGCTCAGCTCGATGTAGAAGCCGTGCACGCGGTTGTAACCGACCTTGAGCGAGGGCAGGCCGGTGCGCGCGCGCTCGCGCGCCTCGAGTTCGAGCAGGTAGCGGTCGGCGTTGCCGGCGATGTCGCGCAGCTCGTCGAGCGCGGTGTCGTAGCCGGCTGCGATCACGCCACCGTCGCGCAGGAGCATCGGCGGGTTCTCGACCAGGGCCCGCCCGAGCAGGGCGCGCAGGTCGACGTGTTCGCCGAGCGCGCCGGCCAGTGCCGCGAGGAGCGGTGAATCGAAGCCCGCCAGCGTGGCGCGGATCTCCGGCAGCAGCTGCAACGCCAGGCGCAGCTGCGCCAGGTCGCGTGGCCGCGCCGAACCGAGCGCGACGCGGGCGAGGATGCGTTCGAGGTCGCCGATCGAGCGCAGGGTCGTGGCAAGTCCGGTGCCGTCGCTCTGCTGCAGGGCTGCGAGCGCCTGGTAGCGGCGCGCGAGCAGCGCCTGGTCGCGCAGCGGGCGGTTGAGCCAGCGGCGCAGCAGGCGGCTGCCCATGGTGGTGCTGCAGTGGTCGAGTACGCCCGCAAGCGTGTGCTCGTCGCGCCCGGCGAGGCTCGTCTCGAGCTCGAGATTGCGCCGCGTGGCCGCGTCCATCACCAGTGCGTCGCCGCGGTGCTCGACCGTGAGCGCCTCGACATGGGGCAGGCTGCTGCGCTGCGTATCCTTCACGTACTGCAGGAGCCCGCCGGCAGCGCGCACCGCCTGCACCAGCTCCTCGCAGCCGAAGCCGGCGAGATCGCGGGTGCCGAACTGGGTGCAGAGGGTGCGCCGCGCCGCGTCCGCCTCGAAATGCCACGGCGGGCGCTCGCGCACGCCGGCGCGGCCCTGGAACGTGTCCGCGCGGCCTTCCTCGACCAGCAGTTCGGCAGGCTGCAAGCGCTCGAGCTCGCCCGCCAGCTCGTCCTCGCGCTCGAGTTCCATGACGCAGAAGCGCCCGGCCGACAGTTCGAGCCAGGCGAGACCGATGCGCCCGGTGTCATGGCAGACCGCGGCGATCAGGTTGTCGCGCCGGGCCTCGAGCAGCGCCTCGTCGGTGAGCGTGCCGGGCGTGACGATGCGCGTCACCTGGCGCTCGACCGGCCCCCTCGCCAGACGCGGGTCGCCGATCTGCTCGCAGATCGCCACCGATTCGCCCTGGCGTACCAGGCGGGCGAGGTAGCTTTCCACGGCGTGTACCGGCACCCCGGCCATCGGGATCGGCGCGCCGGCCGAGGCGCCGCGCGCCGTGAGCGTGATGTCGAGCAGCTGCGCGGCGCGGCGGGCGTCGTCGTAGAAGAGCTCGTAGAAATCTCCCATGCGGTAGAACAGCAGCAGGTCGGGAAATTCGGCCTTGATGCGCAGGTACTGCTGCATGACCGGGGTGTGGGTGGCGTCGGCAGCGAGGGCAGGGGACGGGGCGGGGTTGGTCATGGCGGGGGTATGGGAGGGTATTTGGGCGAACGGCGCAAGGGGGGCGGCCGGGAATATTCGGCCAGACCAGCGCTGCAGGCGTACCTGTAGGAGGGGCGCAAGCCCCGACCAATGCCGCGGCTATGCTGTAGGAGGAGCGCCAGCCCCGACCGATACCAGGGCCATGCTGTGGGAGGGGCGTGAGCCCCGACCGATACCAGAGTCGCGACTGGCGTCGCTCCCACAGTGCACCGTGCACAGTGCGCGTCTGCCCCTCGACGCATTACAGTCTTCCCATGCATGTCCTGCATCTCGAAACCGGGCGGCACGTCTACGGCGGTGCACGCCAGGCGCTGCTGCTGGTGCGCGGGCTCGCGGCACGCGGGGTGACCGGCACGCTCGCCTGCGCCGCGGGCGGCGCCGTCGCCGCCGAGGCGCGCCGGCTCGGCGTGCCGGTGCGCGAACTGCCCCTGCGCGGTGACCTCGACCTCGGCTTCGCCGGCCGCTTCGCCCGCCTCGTGCAGGAACTCGCCCCCGATCTCGTCCACGTGCACAGCCGCCGCGGCGCCGACTGGCTCGGTGGCCGCGGTGCCCGGCGCGCCGGCGTGCCGGCGCTGCTCACGCGGCGCGTCGACAGCCCCGAGCCCGCCTGGCTTGCGCGCTGGAAGTACCGCCCCTATGCCCGCGTGGTCGCCATTTCCGGCGCCATCCAGGCCCAGCTTGCCGCCACCGGCCTGGCCCCACAGCGTCTCGCGCTCATCCGCAGCGCAGTCGATGCCGCACTCGCCGAGCCGGCCTGGTCGCGCGTACGGCTGGCGCGGGAATTCGGCCTCGATCCGCGTGCACCGCTCGCCGGCTGCATCGCCCAGCTCATCCCGCGCAAGGGCCATGCGTTGCTGCTCGCCGCCTGGCGCGAGGTCGTCGCTGCCTGTCCCGGGGCGCGACTGCTGCTGTTCGGCCGCGGGCCCGGCGAAGCCGCGCTGCGCCGGCAGATCGCGGCCATGGGACTCGCCGGCTCCGTGGTCCTCGCCGGCTTTCGCCCCGACCTGGCCGACTTCCTTGGCCGCCTCGACGTGGTGGTGCACCCGGCGACGGCCGAAGGGCTCGGCCTGGCCGTGCTCGAGGCGCAGGCGGCCGGCGTGCCGGTGGTGGCGTTCCGGGCAGGCGGGGTGCCGGAGATCGTCGCCGACCAGCGCACCGGCTATCTGGTGCGCAGCGGGGACACGGCCGCCATGGCCATCGCCGTCACCGCGCTGCTGCAGGACGAGGCACGCCGGCGTGCCATGGGCGAGGCGGCCTGGGCCTGGGTGGCGCGCGAGTTCCGCGTCGCCGACATGGTCGCCGGCTATTTGACCTTGTACCGGCAAGTCACCGAGACTCCGGTTCCATGACCGAACCCGATGCCGACATCGCCACGCTGGTACGGCGTATCGCAGCGGCTCTTACCGCCAAGAGCGCCCGCCTCGCCGTGGCCGAGTCCTGCACCGGCGGCTGGCTCGCCAAGGCGCTCACCGACCAGCCGGGCAGCTCGCAGTGGTTCGGCTACGGCTTCGTCACCTACAGCGACGAGGCCAAGCAGGCGATCCTCGGCGTCAGCGCTGAGACGCTCGTGCACCGGGGCGCAGTCAGCGAGGACGTTGCCGAGCAGATGGCGACGGGCGCGCGCCTGGCGAGTGCCGCGGAGATCGCCGTCGCCATCACCGGCATCGCCGGCCCGGATGGCGGTTCGGCGGAGAAACCCACCGGCACCGTGTGCTTCGCCTGGGCCGGCCCGGGCGTGCAGCTGTGCAGTACGACGCGCCGCTTCGACGGCGACCGCGCCGCCATCCGCCGCCAGAGCGTAGTCGCGGCGCTGGAGGGCGTGCTCGTCCAGCTGACGGTGCCGTGAACGGGGTGCGCGCCGCGCGTGATCGCGCGGTGCTGCGCGCCGGGCCGTGACCGCCGCCGCCGTCCGGCCGCACCGCCTGTTCTTCGCGCTGTGGCCCGGCGAGGCCACCCGCCGGGCCCTGTACCGCGAAACCCGCGCGGTCGTGCGCCACTGTGGCGGTCGGCCCGTGGCAACTGACCAGCTGCACCTGACGCTGCTCTTCCTCGGCCAGGTCCCCGGGGAGGCTGTCGGCGCGGTGACCACCGCTGCCGTCGCCCTGGACTGCCCGGGCTTCACCCTCGTGTTCGACCGCTACGGCTGGTTCGAATCTGCCCAGGTGCTGTGGCTCGGTTGCAGCGCGCCGCCCGCACCGTTGCCCACGCTCGCCGCCGGGCTTGCCCGGCAGGTGCGCGCGGTCACCGGGCTCGTGCCGGATCCGAAACCTTTCCAGCCGCACGTAACACTCGCACGCAAGGTACGGAATCCGCCACAGTTCCCGCCGCCGCGCCCGGTCGCCTGGCCGGTCGACGGCTTCGCGCTCGTCGAATCGGTCACCGCACCCGAGGGTGCGCGCTACACCGTGCTGGAGACTTTTCCGATCCAGTCGCCGGTGTAATCCCTCTCCTGTGGGAGCGGCGCGAGCCGCGACTCTTCCGGTCGGGGTTTGCGCCCTTCCTGCAGCAGCAGAGGCCGCCCCGGGGCCCTGTGGGAGCGCAAGCCGCGAAAATCATTGCCGGAAAAAAATATTCGCGGCTCGCGCCGCTCCCACAAGAGGGGGGATGATGACCATGCGCAAAACCGGGTGAAGCAGCCGCATTTGGTGGGTCACCGGGTGAGCCAGTTCTGTGGAATAATCGCCCGCATTCCGCCATCACCTCATGCGACCGCGTGTCGCCCCGGGACAACCATGGAAGACAATCGCAAGAAGGCCCTCGCCGCCGCCCTCGGCCAGATCGAACGCCAGTTCGGCAAGGGTTCCGTCATGCGCCTCGGCGACGGCGGCACCGCGCGCGACATCGAGGTGGTGCCGACCGGCTCGCTCGGCCTCGACATCGCGCTCGGCGTCGGCGGCCTGCCGCGCGGGCGCGTGGTGGAGATCTTCGGGCCGGAGTCCTCGGGCAAGACCACGCTCACGCTGCAGGTCATCGCCGAGTGCCAGAAGAACGGCGGCACTGCCGCGTTCGTCGACGCCGAGCACGCGCTCGACCCGATCTACGCCGAGAAGCTCGGTGTCAACGTCAACGACCTGCTGGTTTCCCAGCCCGACACCGGTGAGCAGGCGCTGGAGATCACCGACCTGCTGGTACGTTCGGGTGCGGTGGACATCATCGTGGTCGACTCCGTCGCGGCGCTCACGCCCAAGGCCGAGATCGAGGGCGAGATGGGCGACTCCCACGTCGGCCTGCAGGCACGGCTCATGAGCCAGGCGCTGCGCAAGCTCACCGGCAACATCAAGCGCTCGAACACCATCGTCATCTTCATCAACCAGATCCGCATGAAGATCGGTGTCATGTTCGGCAACCCCGAGACCACCACCGGCGGCAACGCACTCAAGTTCTACGCCTCCGTGCGTCTCGACATCCGTCGCATCGGCTCGATCAAGAAGGGCGAGGAAGTGATCGGCGCCGAGACCCGCGTCAAGGTGGTCAAGAACAAGGTCGCCCCGCCGTTCAAGAGCGCCGAGTTCGAGATCCTCTACGACCACGGCATCTCGCGCGAGGGCGAGCTGATCGAACTCGGCGTCAAGCACGGCCTGGTCGCCAAGTCCGGCGCCTGGTTCAACTACGGCCGCGAGCGCGTCGGCCAGGGCAAGGAAAACGCCCGCGAGTACCTGCTCGAGCACAAGGACATCGCCCGCGAGATCGAGGCGAAGGTCCGTGCCCTGGCGCTGCCGAAGTCCGCCGAGGCCCGCGAGGCCGCGGCCGCCGCCGCCAGCGAGGCCGCCGAGCCGGCCGCCAGCGAGGCCTGAGGGCGCGCCTGGCGTGGCGCCGACCACGCGCAGCGCCCGCCAGGCCGCGCTGGACCTGCTCGCCCGGCGCGAGCACTCGCTCACCGAGCTGCGGCGCAAGCTCGCCGCCCGCGGCTTCGAGGCCGCCGAAGTCGAGGATGCCCTCGAGCGTCTCACCCGCGAGGGCCTCGCCGACGAGGCCCGCTTCTGCGAGGCCTTCATCGCGGCCCGTATCCGCAAGGGGCAGGGACCCATCAGAATCCGCGCCGAACTCGGCGAGCGCGGCCTCGATGCCGCCACCATCGACGCCGCGCTCGCCGGTGCCCACGACTGGCCCGCCCTGGCCCGCGAGGTCCGCAGCCGGCGCTTCGGCGCCCGGCCGCCGCTGGATTTTCGCGACCGTGCCCGCCAGTCCCGCTTCCTGGAGTATCGCGGCTTCACCAGCGAGCAGATCCGCGCCTGCTTCGCCGGCGAAGGCGATTAGCTTTCCGCAGAAGCGCTATCCCGGAGCACCCTGTGGGAGGGGCGCAAGCCCCGACGAGTTTCAGGGTCGCGACTGGCGTCGCTCCCACGGAAATCGGCCGCGATCCTGTGGGAGTGCCCTGTGGGAGCGATGCCAGTCGTGACCCTCCGCACGCTAATCGCCATGCCCCGCTTGGTCGCGGCTTGCGCCGCTCCTACAATGCTCCCGGCCCGGGCTGCCCTCGACCGTAAACCAGAGCACGCATGAAGACCGAAGAGATCCGCCAGCGCTTCCTCGACTACTTCGCCTCAAAGGGCCACCGCATCGTCGCGAGCTCGCCGCTCGTGCCGGGCAACGACCCGACGTTGCTGTTCACCAACGCCGGCATGGTGCAGTTCAAGGACGTGTTCCTCGGCCGCGACCCGCGCGACTACAAGCGCGCCGCGAGCTCCCAGCGCTGCGTGCGCGCCGGTGGCAAGCACAACGACCTCGAGAACGTCGGCTACACCGCCCGTCACCACACTTTTTTCGAGATGCTCGGCAACTTCAGCTTCGGCGACTACTTCAAGCGCGAGGCCATCGAGTTCGGCTGGGAGTTCCTCACGAAGGAACTGAAGATCCCGAAGGAGCGGCTCTGGGTCACGGTGTTCCGTGACGACGACGAGGCCGCCGAGCTCTGGACGCGCCACATCGGCGTGGACCCGGCACGCTGCACCCGCCGCGACGAGCGCGACAACTTCTGGTCGATGGGCGATACCGGTCCCTGCGGCCCCTGCACCGAGATCTTCTACGACCACGGCCCCGGCGTCGCCGGCGGCCCGCCCGGTTCCCCGGACGAGGACGGCGACCGCTACGTCGAGATCTGGAACCTCGTCTTCATGCAGTTCGATCGCGCTGCCGACGGTCGGCTCACGCCGCTGCCGAAGCCCTCGGTCGACACCGGCATGGGGCTGGAGCGCATCGCTGCCGTGATGCAGGGCGTGCACAGCAACTACGACATCGACCTGTTCCGCAACCTCATCGCCGCCGCTGCCGGGCTGACGCAGGCCAGGGACCGTGCCTCGCCCTCGCTGCGGGTCATCGCCGACCACATCCGTGCCGCGAGCTTCCTCGTCTGTGACGGCGTGCTGCCCGGCAACGAGGGCCGCGGCTACGTGCTGCGCCGGATCATCCGCCGCGCCCTGCGCCACGGCTACGAACTCGGCGTGCAGCAGCCGTTCTTCCATGCGCTGGTCGCGCCGCTCGAGCGCGAGATGGGCCGCGCCTTCCCCGAGCTGAGTGCAGCCGCCGGCCACATTGCACGCGTGCTCAGGACCGAAGAGGAGCGCTTCGCCGAGACGCTCGCGCAGGGCATGCGCATCCTCGAGGACGCGCTCGGCAGCGTGCATGGCACCGAACTCGACGGCGAGCTGGTGTTCCGGCTCTACGATACCTACGGCTTCCCCGCCGACCTGACAGCGGACGTTGCCCGCGCCCGCGGCCTCGGCATCGACCGCGACGGCTTCGAGCGCGCCATGGAAGCGCAGCGCGAGCGCGCCCGCGCCGCCAGCCGCTTCGAGATGAGTGCTGCCACCGGCGTGCAGCTCGACCAGGCGAGTACCTTCACCGGCTACGACCGGCTTGCCGATGCGGGCCGCGTCACCGCCATCCTGCGCGGCGATGGCAAGGCGCAGGCGCTCGCCACGGGCGAGGCCGGCGCGCTGGTGCTCGATCGCACGCCGTTCTATGCCGAGAGCGGCGGCCAGGTCGGCGACTGCGGCGTGATCCGCGACGCCGGCGGCCTGTGCTTTCGCGTCACCGATACGCAGAAGAACGGTGCCGCACACGTGCACGTCGGCGTGTGCGAGGCCGGCACGGTCGCGGTCGGCGCTGCGGTCACCGCCGAAGTCGATGCCGCCGCACGCACCGCCACCATGCTGCACCACTCGGCCACGCACCTGCTGCATGCAGCGCTGCGACAGGTGCTCGGCAACCACGTCGCGCAGAAGGGCTCGCGGGTCGCGCCCGACCGGCTGCGCTTCGACTTCTCCCACTACCAGCCCGTCACCGCCGCCGAGCTCACCGAGGTCGAGCGGCTGGTCAACGCCGAGATCCGGCGCAACAGCGCGGGCGAGACCCGCCTCATGAAGTACGACGAGGCCGTGGCGAGCGGCGCCATGGCGCTGTTCGGCGAGAAGTACGGCGACGAGGTGCGCGTGCTGCGTTTCGGGGAGTTCTCCACCGAGCTCTGCGGTGGTACCCACGTGCAGCGCACCGGCGACATCGGCCTGATGAAGATCACCGGCGAGTCGGGCATTGCCGCCGGTATCCGCCGCATCGAGGCCGTCACTGGCGCGCTCGCGCTCGAGCGCATCGCCGAGGAGGAAGCTGTGCTAGGCCGGCTCGGCGAGCTCGTCCGGGGCAACCGCGCTGACCTCGAGCCGCGCGTGCGCCAGCTCCTCGAACGCAACCGCGCCCTCGAGAAGGAAGTCCAGCAGCTCAAGTCCCGGCTTGCTGCCGGCAGTGGCAGCGGCGGGGACCTCGCCAGCCAGGCCGCGAGCGTCGCCGGCGTCAAGCTCCTCGTGCAACGCCTGGATGATGGCACCGACCCGAAGACCCTGCGCGAGCTCGTCGATCGCATGAAGGACAAGCTCGGCGCCGGTGTCGTGCTGCTCGCCGCCGTCGATGCCGGTGCCGGCAAGGTCGCCCTTGCCGCCGGTGTCACGAAAGATCTCACCGGCCGCATCAAGGCCGGCGAACTCGTCAACGCCGTAGCCCAGAAGGTCGGCGGCAAGGGCGGCGGCCGGCCCGACTTCGCCCAGGCCGGCGGCAGCGACCCGGGGGCCCTCGACGCCGCCCTGGCTGCCGTCCCCGCCTGGCTCGCCGGCCAGCTCGGCGCCGGCTGAGCCGCCGCCGGACCCACGGCGCCGGCACGCCGTCCCGGGGCGAGACCCGCCACCGGGCCCGTGCCCCGCGGCTGGCGCCCCGCCGGCACGCAGCGGTATGATCGCCGCGTTGCCCCGTCAGCGTGCCGCCAGGACCGGCGGCGCGGTGCGCAACCCGAAGAAACAAGAAGAACCGACGGCAGGGGGGAAGGATTCCATGCTGATCCTGACGAGAAGGGTGGGGGAGACCGTGATCATCGGCAACGACGTCGATGTCACGGTACTCGGCGTCAAGGGCAACCAGGTGCGCCTCGGCGTCAAGGCCCCGCGCGAGGTCACCGTCCACCGCGAGGAGATCTTCCAGCGCATCTGCGACGAGCAGAAGCACGGCGCCAACGGCACCGGCCACCACGGCCCGCCCCCCGTCGTCGACTGACCCGCCGCCACGCACCCGAGACGCCGGCCCCGGCGTCGGGTATCTTATGCAGCCCCGCGCGCCATGGCGGCGAGGCAATCCCGGCCGGTGGTCGGGAGTGGGGCACGTTAGAGACATCAGGAGAGGTGGCCGAGTGGCCGAAGGCGGCGGTTTGCTAAACCGTTATACGCTCAAAAGGCGTATCGAGGGTTCGAATCCCTCCCTCTCCGCCAGTTACCTGTTTCACGTCGGCTCAGATTGTCCTGGAATTCGCTGAAAACACCTGTGTCTGGCGAATTCCAAATTCACGCCGCCACCGGCGTCTGAAACAACCCGCGGCAATGGGATTGCCAGGCGAATTGCTGTAGGGAAATGGCGGCCGATACCGGTGCGCTGGCCGGCCGCACCGGCGTCCGCCCGCAGAGGGCGGAATGAGCCCGGTGGACGTTGTAGAACGCTTGGAAGTCGGTGAGTTTTCGCCGGAGATCTGCCGCACCCCAGAACGGCACCTGGTCGAGGTAATCACGGCGGAGCGTCCCGATGAGCCGTTCAACGAACGGGTGGGAGAGCGGGACATACGGGACGGTCTTGATTTCATTGATCTCGAGCACCCGCAGGTTCGCCAGCCAGCGATGGAATTCGAACAGCGGGTCGTGATCGGAGCTGAGATAACGCGGCAACGCTTGTCCGGCAATGGCCGAGTTAAACATCCGGCATACCGCCACGCCGTCGAGAACGCCGGCATGCACGCCGCAGCCGACGATGCGCCGTGTGTACTGGTCCATGACGAGCAGCACCCAGTGGCTGCGCAGGGTGAGTGACTCGCAGCGAAAGAGATCCACGGACCACAGACTGTCCTTCATTTGGCCGAGGAAGGAGAGCCAGGAGGGGCCGCCACCGCCGGATTCTGGCTGGTAGCGCCGGGCAAGGACCGCGGCGCACCACGTCCTTGTCGATCTCCACACCAAAGGCGAGCGCGATCTGTTGCGCGATGCGCGGGCAACCCCAGCGCGGATTGCGGCGCTTCATTTCGACGATGGCGGCAACCAGCTCGGCTGACGGCCCCCTCGGGCCAGGCCGGCCACGGCTTTTCGGGGTGAAGAGCCAGCGATACTTTCGGCGCACCAGCGCGTGGTGGCAGGCCATAATTGTGGAGGGCTTCAGCACAATCGCCGTGCGCAGGATCCGCCCCGGCCGAATGAATAGAGCGCAGGCGCCGGCGATGACCCGATCCAGGGGTCGCAGGTCGGGCGCGCGCTGCCGGCCGCGGTTGAGGATCAATAGTTGATGTTTGAGGAGCAGCGACTCGGCAACCACGGCACGGACACCGCCCGGACGGCCCAGGCGGAGCAGGGTGATGATCAGGTGGGTAAGCAGTACGAAGTTCTCGCGCATGGCCGATACACCCTACCTACGAGGTGTGCCTGCGCCAAGATCTGGAGGAGAGTGCGGGCCTGAATTGAGAATAAACAATCACCCGGCGGGAGTTGCAGGGCCAGCGGCCATCGTGACGCAGGTCACGACGCGTATACCCATGGTTGACGTTAGTAACGCGACTAATTAGTATTTTGTCGTGATCAGGAGTTTCGGCGACAAGGAAGCTGAGGCCATCTGGAATGGACGGTTTTCGCGCCGACTGCCCAATGACATTCAGAGGCTGGCTCGCCGGAAACTGCGCATGCTCGATGCGGCCATAGAGTTGCAGGTGCTGGCGGTGCCACCCGGCAATCGGTTGGAAGCCCTGAAAGGCGCTCGCCGTGGCCAGTGGAGCATCCGCATCAATGACCAGTGGCGGATCTGCTTCCGCTGGGAGAATGGTGATGCTCACGAGGTCGAGATTGTTGACTACCACTGAGGAATGGCCATGAGGACAAAGCGCTTGCCGAACGTGCATCCCGGGGAGGTCCTCCGGGAAGAGTTCCTGCAGCCGCTGGGACTGACCTCCTATCGCCTCGCCAAGGAGCTGCACGTGACGCAGCCCCGGGTCAATGACCTAGTGCTGGAGAAGCGGGGTATTACCGCGGATATGGCCCTGCGCCTTGGAACCTATTTCGGGACGGGCCCGGAGTTCTGGATGAACCTGCAGCAGAGCTATGAGCTGGAGGAGGCCCAGAGGGCGGCGGGCGCCAGTGTCCGGCGGATCCAGCCAAGGCAGAA
>CAUJIY010000085.1 GCA_963205295.1 Pseudomonadota bacterium | reverse complement strand
GCATAGGCACCGAACTGGATGTAGCAGCCGTAACGCTTCGCCCGCGCCGCGATCTCCCCGGTCTCCGGCCCCGGCAGATCGATGCACAGCCGTTCGAGCTCCGCACGATCCCAGGGGTACCAGCCCTGCAGCGGAAACTCGTGGAAACACAGCAGATCCTTCGTGCCGCCGTAGAACTGGACCTTGTCGATCAGCTCGAGCATGTGCGCGAGGTTGGCACGAATACCCGCCGCGGGAGCCTTGCCGTCCACAGCCCGCACGCGCGTCTGCACGGCAGCGACGCTGACCGTCTCCCGGCGCAACGGCACGCGGGCGTATTCGCGTCCATTGGCCGGGACGGAGACCGGCGCGCCGGCGGCCGCCGCCTGTACCGCACCACCAGCCGCAGCGCCGGCGAGGGCGGCCGCTCCCGCGATGAGATTGCGACGGGAGACAGGATGCGAGTTGCTCATGATCGATGCTCCACGGGATTGCAGGTCGAATACGCCACGGTGGTCGTTATGCGGGAGAGCCTGGCAAAGTGCAAGCAGCCCCCACGGCAACCCGGTACGGGTGTGCTAGCGTCTGGGGCCCGACGAGAAGGACGAGACCACCAATGTCTTCCCGGTGCCCTGGCCGCTTTGTCGCGATTCTGGCAGGCGCAGCCCTGCTCGCAGCCTGCGGGGGCCGCTCGCCATCCAGTCCGGCAGCGGTACCCGCCGCGACACTGCCCGCCAGTCATCCACCGATCGACGACATGGTGACGCCGGCAGCACGACTGCCTGCAACGACTGTGCTGGCGGTGATCGGGACGGAATCCATCACGGCGGGCGACGTCGATGCCGCGCTGGCCGGCATGCCGAACGCGGATCGCCTGGGTTATACCACCCCGGAAGCGGTGCGCGAACTGGTCGAGATGCTTGCCGACCGCCGATTGATGGTGCGCGCTGCGCGAGCTGCCGGACTCGATCGTGACCCGACGTTGGCGGCCATGCTCGCCGCACCACCCGCGGGTACGAGCCCCGACCAGATCCTCGCCGACGCCTGGCTTGCAGGTGAGCTCACCCGGAACTCCACGCCTGCGCCAGCCGAGGTCGAAAGCTACTACCGGGAACATCCGCTGGAGTTCACCGAGCCGGCGCGCGTGCGGGTCACGCGCGTCACGACGCCGAGTGCCACCACAGCCGCGGCCCTGCACGACCAGCTCGCCCGCGGCGCAACCGTCGCGGCACTCCGGGCCGACAGCCGGGTCCGCTCGGTCGAGGAGCTGTGGCTCTACGATGCACCGAACGCACCTGCGACGACCGTGGCTGCCCTCGCGCTCGAACCGGGCATGGTCAGCACGGTGCTGCCGGCAGCGGACCACTTCGTCGTCATGCGTGCGGAACAGGCGGCGCCAGCGCGCCTGCGGGACATCGCCGAGGTGCGTGTGGGCATCGCCGCGCGGCTGGAGAGCCAGCACCGGCAGGCGGCGCTCGCCGATCTGCGCGGCCACCTGCGCAAGGGCGTCATCGTCATCGTCGACACGGCTGCAGTAGCGACCTTCGCAGCACTACCGGCCCCGGCTGGCGCACAGACCGATGCGGGTCCGTAATCCGTCAGGTTTCCGGAGATTTGTGCCGCATTCCTGTGGTGCCTTGTGACCGCACCTACGTACAAGTACCTATCGCGGCGGCCGGGCAGGCTCGCTTAGCAATGCCGGGGTCCTGCTGACACGGCGTTGCCCCTGGCCGACCTGGCGCAAGGCGGGGACGCCACCCGACGTGCAACGACAACCCTGGGGGAGGGCTTGCTCATGACACGCACGATCCGTTCCGTCCGCAGCCTGTCTGCCGCATTCGCGGCACTGGCGTTCCTGCCACTGGCCGATACCGCGCTCGCCGAATGTCGCGCACCGGCAGCGTGCATCGCCTGCCACGCCGGCATCCCGAACTCGCCGCCATCTGAAGTGCTGGAACAGATGGGCCCGGCGAGCTGCGAGGTCGGTGACTTCACGCGTGGCCTCAACATGACCACGCCGAGGTTCATCCATCGCACGGCCAAGCTCCAGGACGGTCGCATATTGATGACCGGAGGACAGATGGCCAACGCGCCGGCCTCGGTGATCACCAATACGGTGGACGCCTTCGACCCGGTCGACAATTCGGTCGCACCCGTCGCTCCGATGACGATCCGGCGCTGGTCACATGCCGCCACCACGCTCGCCGACGGCCGTGTCCTCGTGACGGGCGGACGCACCGCCTCGACATCGGCCACCGGCATCGTGCTCGCAACGGCGGAAATCTACGATCCGGCCACGAACACCTGGACCGAGACCGCCGGGCCGATGAACGTCGCGCGCCGCAGCCACACCGCCACCCTGCTGCCTGGCGGCAAGGTGCTGATCGCCGGTGGCGGCAACGGCGTCTCGACCACGACCTCGCTGCCGATCCGGTCCGTCGAGACGTTCGACCCCGCCACGGGACTTTTCACCGTGGTCGGCGACATGCTCATGCCGCGTTCGGCGCACAGCGCCATCCTGCTTCATGACGGCACCGTGCTGATCACCGGCGGCTCGACCGGCGCCGGGACGCTCTACCCGACCAACACCGCCGAGATCTACGACCCGGCCGCAAACTCGTTCACGGCGGTCGGCCCGATGAATTTCTCGCACCTGGCGCAGCTTCCCGGCATCCTGCGTGACGGCCGCGTCGTGCAAGGTTCATCGTATTACAACGACACCCATACCTCGGCTGGCGGACGCATCACCGACGAAAGCGAGATATACGACCCTGCTGCCCGCACGTTCACGCCAGTCGCGCCGATGTACAAGCAGCGGATCGATATCGGGGCGCAAGGCCTGCTCGACGGCACGCTGCTCATTGCGGGCGGCGTGACGACCAGCCCGACCTTCCCGAGCATCTTCCAGCCGACCTCCGAGATCTTTGATCCGGCCACGAACGGCTGGAAGCTCTCCGGCATCATGTCGAGCGGCCGCGACGAGTTCAGCGGCATGCTGCTCGACGACGGACGGGTGATGATCTCGGGCGGATTCGTGTCACCGGGCGCGGTCTTGCTGCGCACGATAGAGGTCTACACGCCCGGCCTGATTCCGCAGGTGAATGGCCTCCTCAACGTGCTGGCCGACACGCCGAATTCCGCCCTGCGCTTCGGCAAGATCAGCCGGCGTCTGCTCGAGGGCTGGATCAGACTGATCGGCTATGCGGTCGGTCGTGAAGAACCCGCCCAGGCGAACCTCGACTGGGCCAAGGCCTTCGCCCAGGTGTTCGACGGTACCATCAAGTTCCAGGTCCGCGACACTGCCACCCGCAAGCGCTTCCTGGACATCAACGCCGTACTCCTGCGCACGCTCGACGACAAGCTGAGCCCCAACGTCGCACCAACCGTCGCCCCGGCAGCGGCACCACCAGCCGGAGTCGAGCCGTTGTCCGTGACTTTCACGGGCAACGCGGTCGATCCGGACGGCAGCATCGTCTACACACTGTGGAACTTCGGCGACGGGACGACCAGCAACGACGCCAACCCGACGCACCTCTACAGCTGCGACGGCAACTACACGGCGTCCGTCGAGGTAGTGGATGACCGCGGTGCCGTGACCTCCGCGACCGTGGCGGTGGCAGTGAGTTCTGCCGGCGGCCCGATCAGCTACGCCTGCGACGTGCAACCGGTCCTCAATCGGACCTGCACCGGGTGTCATGGTGCGGCGGCGCGTCTCAGCGTGACGACCTGCGAGAACCTGCAACTCGGCAGTTTCCGCGGTCCGGTGGTGATTCCGGGAAATGCGGCCAGCAGCCGGCTGGTGCAGCGGCTCAACGATGCCGCGCAGCCCATGCCGCCGATCGGCGGCCTGCTGCCCCAGGCTGAGCGCGACACGATCGCTGCCTGGATCAACAGCCTCGATCCGCTCGATTCGAACTACTGCGACTGACCGGCATGACACCAAAGGGGCCGGGCCCGCAATGGCCCGGCCCCTTTCCTCTGCCCACTTGCAGCGCGGCAGGTGCGGTCGGCACGCAGGCCTGCCGTCGCCGGTTGACAACGTTGACCGTCAGCAGCTTCCAGGGACCGGCCTCAGCTGCCGGCAAAGTCCGCCAGCAGCTTGCCGAGGCGGTCGTAGGCGCCGCCGAAATGGTGATCGCCCGGCAGTTCGACGCGCTCCAGCGCCGCTGCCGCCGCCTGCCGGCAAAGCGAAACCGGTTCCTCGCGCCCCGAAACACACAGCACACGGGCGGCGGGCAGACGGGCCAGTTCCGGGGCGATGGGACGACCGCCCGTCGTCCGGCCAAGCCAGAAGTCGACATGGAACTCGAAGAACGCTTCGGTGCCCGGACCGAGCAGCGCGATCCGGTCGACCTGCGGCCGCACCGCCGCGGGCAGCCGGTTGGCCAGGAACGGCATGACGTCGGCGCCCATGGAGTAGCCGATGACGATGGCGCGGGATTTCTTCCAGGCGAGCGCATAGTGCCCGACGATCCGCGCCAGGTCCCCGGCGGCACCTTCGGGAGTGCGTCGGGTCCAGAAATACCGCAGCGAATCCCAGCCCACCACGGGAATCCCGCGTGCCGCGAGCGCCGCGGCGACGCCACGATCGAGACCCGCCCAGCCACCGTCGCCCGACAGCATGATCGCGAAGAGGTCGCGCGACCGGCCGCTGGCCGGCACCTCGACGAGCGGCAGATCGGCGATGGAAGCATCCAGCCTGTGCTCCGCTGGGGCGTCGCGGCCCGCGACCTGTTCCACCGCAGCGGCGATGCGGGTGAGGTCGTCGACCGCCGCAGCCGATCCTGGTGCGCCGTCGGGCAGCACCGCGGCCTGTGCGCCGGGAATCGCCGCGACGAACTTCCGGATATCGTCGGTATCGCAGCGGGCGGCGTCGTGCAGGCAGAGCGCGAGCCACCGATCCTGCAGCCGCGTTGCCGGCTTCAGCACCTGACGGCCGCCGGCGAGCGATGCAGCCTGCAGGCCCGGACCTGGACCGGCACACAGCGGCCGCGGCCAGGCAAGGTCCGGATGGAAATCGAGCGAGACGGCACCCTTGAAGGTGCCGGCAGGCGCCTGCACCAGCGACACGTACGCCAGCGCTGCGCCGAGGCCGCTGCCGACGACGACCGGATTCACGTAGCGCGCGAGCTGCAGCCGGCCTTCGAGGAAGTGGGCAAAGGACTCCAGATCGCCGGCCGTGAAGGTGCAGCCCTCCTCCGAGTGCAGCAGCTGCGCGCGAAACATCCGGGTGTCGATCCCCGCCACCAGCATGCCGCGGGCGGCCAGGTGACTCGCGATGCCGGCCATTGCCGGAGCCCAGCCCGCTTCGTCCGAGAGCATCAGCACGACCTGCCCTGGAACCGGACCCGCTGGCCGGTAGAGCGTGACCTTGCCGAGCCGGCCGAACTCGAGCACCTCGCCGGCGCCAGCTGCCGTCGCCAGCTGCAGCAGCACCACACACGCCCGCCAGTGGCACAGGCGCCGGGGCTTCATGGACCGGTGAGTCCTTCGGACCGTTCCACGGCGACCTGACGGGCAGCGCCGGTCGAAACGGTGCCACGCAGCCCGCCCGAGATGAGCGCCGTGACGTCCAGCACGATCCGCGCCAGCGCCAGCCCGCCCGGTGCCGCGAGGTAACGCGGCCGCCACTGCGGCTGGAACTTGTTCTTGTAGTGCCGCAGGCCTTCGAAGTTGTAGAAATCCTCGCCGTAGCGGTAGACCAGCCGGCCAAGCTTGTGCCACGCAGGTGCGAGCCGCCGGTCCCCGAGTCCGGAGAGCGGCGCCATGCCGAGGTTGAACCACTCGAATCCCCGCGCCTGCGCCGACAGCATCAGCTCGATGAACAGGTAATCCATGACTCCCTTCGGTGCGGCGCCGGAATGACGCATCAGGTCGATCGAGCACTCGCCGGCATGCCGGCTCTCCCACAGGTTGGCGAACGCGACGATGTCGCCACCGACCTCGACCAGGCCGCAGGGAAACCGGGCCAGGTACTGCGGATCGAAGCGGCCGAGAGAGAACCCCTTCTCCGTCACGGACTTGGCTCTCAACCAATCGTCGGAAACCGCCTGCAGGCGCGGCAACAGGGTCACCACCTCGCCCGGCGAGGCGATCCGGAACGACGCCCCCTCGCGCGCGGCCTTGCGGTGTACCTGGCGCAGGGCGGAGCGCGCGGACCCGTCGAGCGAGAACCCGGCCAGCGGCACGCGGGCCTCCTCGCCGAGCTTGCTCAGCGACAGCCCGGCATCGACGTACAGCGGCAGGTTGTCTGCCGCCACCTCGTAGAACACGCAGGCGCTTCCCTCGCGATCACAGAGTTCGCGGAACTGCCAGACGAGCTCGGCCTGCTCGACCTGCGGCGCGACCGGGTCACCCATCGCGATCCAGCTGCGGCCGGATATCCCGTACATGACGAATCCGCGCCCGGAACCGCTGAACAGCAGGGTCTTGTCGCCGACCAGCGCCAGGTTGGCACTGGTCGTGCCCGTGGCAGCGATGATCTCCACAGCCCGTCGCAGGTCATGTTCCGACGGTATGCCGGCCCGTGGCCGGGGCGCCTGCAGCAGCCGCAACGCCGCGAGGGCACCGAGGCCGACCACCGCGAGAAGGCTCGCCCGCAGCATGCGCGGCGCGCTGGCGTCGAAGGCGAACTGCCACCAGAGTTCGTCGCGATAGGGCACGGCGCGGTGCGCGAGCAGGCCGACCCAGATCGATGCGCCGACGGCGATCGCCATGGCGGCCAGCCAGCGTGGCGCCAGCGGTTCGGCAAACAGCGCCGCGCGGCGGTGGAACTCCTGCCGGGTGGTCAGCAGGAGCAGCAGGATGACCGCCAGGATCGACGCTTCTTCGTAGTCCAGCCCCTTGAGCAGAGAGGCCGCGATGCCGGCGCCCAGCAGCCACAGGGCGAGATGCCAGGCCGCATCGAGGCGGGCGTTGAGGCCTCGTGCCAGCACAAGCAGTCCGAGGCCGATCAGGCTGCCGGCCAGGTGCGACACCTCCAGCGCCGGCAGGATGACGTGGTGGCGCAACGTACCGAGGCGCTGTTCCAGTGCCGGGGTGGCACCGGAGAGCAGCAGCACGAACCCTGCCGCGAACGTCAGCAATGCCATGGCCTGCGGCACGACGAAGTCGAGTGAGCGCCGGGTCCAGTGCAGCGCGAGCCGCACCCGGTGCCGCTGCTGCCAGAGTTCGTGGACGACCAGCAGCAGGATGGCCACGCCGAACGGCAGGATGTAGTAGATGAGCCGGTATGCCAGGAGCACGCCCAGGAGCTGCGACACCGGCACGGCGGGCAACAGCAGCACGAACACCGATTCGAACACCCCCAGGCCACCAGGCACATTGCTGATGGCGCCGGCGGTGACGGCAATGACGTAGAGCGCGATGAAGGCCGGAAACGACACGGCGGCATCGGCCGGCAGCAGGGCGTATACGGCGGCCCCGGCGAACAGCAGATCGACGCTGGCGACCGCCACCTGGGCCAGCGTCATGCGCCACGACGGCAACGCGAACGACCAGCCGCGAAAGACGATCGGATCGCGGCGCGTGATCGTGAGGCCGAGCCAGGCAGCGCCCAGCGCGAGCAACACGCCGCCGGCGGCGATGGCCACCGACGGACTCGCATGCACGAGCGAGGCGGCATGGCCAGCCTCACCGATCAGCGAGATGCCGGTCATGACGCCGGCACCGAGGTGGAACGTCAGGGCGCAGAAGATGGAAACGACCGTGATTTCCGCACCGCCGAGCCCCGCCGGTGAATACATCCGGTAACGAACCGCCGCTGCCGACAGCGACACGAGGCCCACGTTGTGCCCCAGCGCGTAGGCCATGAACGAGGTCGCTGCCACGAAGGGAATCGGCAGCGTCCGTCCGACGTAGCGCAACGCGAGCAGGTCATGGCCGACCAGGGCGAAGTAGCTGCCCGCGGTGAAGGCGATCGCCGCGACGACGCCTGCGACGGGTATGGAACGGAACGCCGCCAGCACGTCCGGCAGGGTGAGGTCGCTGCCGAGCCGGTGCAGGACCAGCAAGGCCGCACCGAAGGTGAGCACGGAAACGACCGCGGGCAGATAGCGGAACCACGCCGGGAACTTCGCTGCCGGCTCGACGGAGTCGCTGCGCATTCAACAGATCCGTGCGGCGTGCATATCGCTGTCTGGCTCCAGGCGAAGCACCATCCTGTCCGCCCCGTCTCCCGCGGCGCGGTGGCCGACGCAGCCACGTCCATGCCACAGGCTCACCTGCCGGATCATCCCCGAGCGGTGCCCCGCTTGCCGTGGCCGCCTGCGGCGGTGCAGGCTGACCCGGAGAAGGAACCGCATGATAATCCCGCCGGTCCTCTGGCGGAACGTAACGCACGCGGCCACGATCCAACCGCACGCAACCACGAGGAGATCGACATGCAGATCGGAATGGTCGGACTCGGCCGCATGGGGGCCAACATGGTCCGGCGCCTGCTCGGTGCAGGGCAGACCTGCGTCGTCCACGACATCCACCCGGCGGCCGTGCGCTCGCTCGTCGATGCGGGCGCCACCGGCGCCGCATCGCTGCCCGAGCTGGCACGACAGCTCGAGTCCCCCCGCATCGTCTGGCTGATGCTGCCGGCTGCCGTGGTCGACGCCACGATCGAGGCGCTGCTGCCGCTGCTGCAGGCCGGCGATATCGTCGTCGACGGCGGCAATTCCAGCTACCGCGATGACCTGCGCCGCGCCGCAGCCCTGACCGCGCGTGGCCTGCACTACGTCGATGTCGGCACCAGCGGCGGCGTCTGGGGCCTCGCCAACGGCTACTGCCTGATGATCGGCGGCGAAGCCGGACCCGTGCAGCGGCTCGAGCCGGTGTTCACCGCACTGGCACCGGATCCGCAGGCGACGCCACCCACGCCGGGACGCGAGGCACGGCGCGCGGGTGCCGAACGCGGCTGGCTGCACTGCGGCCCGAGCGGTGCCGGGCACTTCGTGAAGATGGTCCACAACGGCATCGAGTACGGCCTGATGGCCGCCTACGCCGAGGGCTTCGACCTCCTGCGCCACGCCGGCATCGGTGCCGAAGCACAGGCGAGCGACGCCGAGACCGCACCCCTGGCACATCCGGAAGCCTATCGCTACGAGTTCGACCTCACCGAGATCGCCGAACTGTGGCGCCACGGCAGCGTGGTGCGCTCGTGGCTGCTCGACCTCACGGCACACGCGCTGCTGCACGATCCCGGGCTGGAACAGGTGCGCGGGCGGGTTGCCGATTCCGGCGAGGGTCGCTGGACACTGCAGGCGGCCATCGACATCGGCGTGCCGGCGCCGGTCCTCGCCACGGCCCTGTTCGCTCGTTTCGGTTCGCGCGGTGGCGGCGACTTCGCTAACCGGGTGCTCTCGGCGATGCGCCGCGAATTCGGCGGTCACCAGGAGCGCGAAGCGTGACCGCACGGGCCAGTGACGCCCTGGTGCTGTTCGGCGCCACCGGCGATCTTGCCGGCCGCAAGATCTTTCCGGCGCTGCAGGCGCTGGTGCGACGCGGCACCCTCGCCGTGCCGGTGATCGGCGTTGCACGCTCCGGCTGGACTTCCGAACAGTTCCGCGAGCGCGTCCGCTCGAGCCTGCGCGAGCACGGCAGCGGTGACGACGATGCCGGGGAGCGCCTCGTGGCACTGCTGGGCTACATCGACGGTGACTACCTCGAAGCCGCCACGCACCAGCGCCTGCGCCAGGCGCTCGGTGGTGCGCAGCACCCGCTGCACTACCTGGCGGTCCCGCCGAGCCTGTTCCCCACAGTGGTCGACGGGCTGGGGGAATCGGGCAGCGCTGCCGGCGCACGCGTGGTGGTCGAGAAGCCATTCGGGCGCGACCTGGCCTCGGCGCGGGCTCTCAACCTGGCCCTGCACCGCCACTTCGCCGAGGAGGCGGTGTTCCGCATCGACCACTTCCTGGGCAAGGAAGCCGTGCAGAACCTCCTCTACTTCCGCTTCGCCAACACC
>CAUJIY010000084.1 GCA_963205295.1 Pseudomonadota bacterium | reverse complement strand
GCCGCTCAAACTCGACTACCTTTGGGCCGGCCTCTGCCTGGTTGGGTCCGTCTATTTCATCTTTCGCAGTGAGTTGAGCGGCGCCTGACAAGGCGCTCCAGCCGACGTCCCTGTCGCCGCTTCGCGTCGGCTAGGCCACATTGGGCCTGCGCAGCAGCATGGCCGCGAGGTCGTGCGCCGCCGGTCCCGGCAGAAGGTGCGGATCGTGGTCTCGTCCGGGATCCGGCCCGGCCCGCTCAGCGGAACAGCGCAGCGTCCGCTGGTGCCTTGTCGGCGCCGAACCGGTAACGCACCGCCAGCCGCGGCCGGATGCCGGGTGCCGGGAAGCCGAGTGCTTCCTCGTACTCGGCGTCGAGCAGGTTGTCGACGGCGAAGACCAGGCGCAGCCGCGTGCTCGTCTGCCAGCCGAGCGCGAGGTCGACGCGATGGTACGGGTCGAGCACGACGGTGCCGGTCGGCAGCGCATGGTCGAAGGTCTCGTCCACCCACAGCCAGTCGAGATCGAGCTGCCAGTCGGCACCTGGTGTCCAGCGTAACCCGGCGCCGCCACGCCACTCCGGTCGCTGCAGCAGCTCGCGCTCGCTGCCGTGGACGTCAAGGTCGACAAAGGTGGCATGTCCGCGCAACGCGAGCGCAGCCACGGGCGCCCAGTTCGCGGCGAGTTCGATCCCGCGGGCCGTGACGCGGTCGCGGTTGACGTTGCGGAAGGTCTCCGGGTCGAAGTCGATGAAGTCCTCGTACTCCGTGGCGAACAGCGTGGCCTGCAGGCGCGCATCGGCACCGAGGGCCTGCTCCACGCCGAACTCGAAGCTCTCGCTCGTCTCGGGCTGCAGGTCCGGGTTGCCGACCAGCGGGCTGCCGAGGGCGAAGAAGCTCGGCAGCCGGAAGCCGGTTCCCCAGCTCGCCTGCAGGCGGGTGGCACCGCCGGCCAGCGGGAGCACGGCCCCGATCCGGCCGGTGGTCTCGGCGCCAGCGCCATCCGGTTCGTCGTGACGCAGGCTGGCCTGCAGCAGCAGTGCCGGCCCGGCGCGGACCTGGGCTTCGGCGAACAAGCCGACGGTGTTGCGGTCCAGGTCGAAGTCGTTCGCCAGGCGCGGGCCCGGGGCGAAATCGACGTAACCCCTGGACTCGCCCGCCTCCCGCAGGACGTCGATCCCGGCGGTCGCGCGCCAGCGCTCGGCGCCCGAAGCCATGACGTGCAGTGCGACGCGGTCGCGTGTGAATTCGTTGCTGGCACCGTTCGGCGGCACGGGAACCCCCGGGGCGATGCCGGGCGAATCGTAGTGGTCGCGCCGGTCGTAGTGGCCGGCAACGGCCTGCAGCGTGATGCGCTCGGTCAGCGACCAGCCGAGGTCGCCGCCGAGGCCGAACTCATGCGCCTCGGCTGCATCGAGCGTGCGCCAGACGGCGTACTCGGGTCCGCCGCTCTCCTCGGGGAAAGAGCTGCGTTCGGTGGCGGCGTAACGTCCGACGAGGTTCGCGGTGAGTCCGGCCGCGGGCACGAGCCGCAGCCGCGCCTGCGCGGTGTCGGCTTCGTAGCGGCTGCCCGGCACGGCCTCGCCATCGTCGCGGCGCGAAGCCTGCACGGCGTAGCCGCCGCTGCCGAGCGCACCGGCCAGCGCGACGCTGCCACGGGCGAGCGACTCGGCACCAGCCTCGGCCTCCAGCGTGGCCCTGAGCGGACCACCGCCCGTGCGACTGATCAGGTTCACCACGCCGGCCAGCGCGTCGGCACCGTAGATCGCCGACTGCGGTCCGCGCACGATCTCTACGCGTTCGAGGTCAGCGAGGCTGAGCGCGGCGAGATCGAAGGAACCGCCGCGCGAGTTGGTCGGGTCGTTGACCTCGATGCCGTCGACGAGGAAGACGGTGTAGTTCGGCTCGGCGCCGCGCATGAACAACTGCGTCACGCCTCCGGCACCGGGCTGCACCACCTGGATGCCGGGCACGGCGCGCAGCAGGTCGACCACCCCGTTGTCGGCACGGGCCGCGATCTCGTCGGCGTCGATGACCGTGGCTGCACCGGCGAGTTCCGCCGCCGCGAGCGGCAGGCGCGTGCCGGTGACGATCAGTTCCTCGATGGCCGTGGCTGCGCCCGGGGCGAGGAACAGGACGGCGAGCGCGCAGCCATGGAGCGCGGCGCGGGGCACAACCGTCAGCGTGCCGCGCTTTTCGTGCCGGACCCGGCGACTGCGGCCCAGTGGTCCGCGTGGGTCCAGGTGCGCACGAACTGCTCCTCTTCCAGCGGCGCCAGTGCGACGTGCGTGCTCCGGCGCGCCGCGGCGGTCGTCGCCTTGAAGCCGGCCAGCACCGCGCGCGGGCGTGCGAGGTAGGGCTCGAGGAAGGTGGCGAGACAGGAATCGAGGCTCTGGCCGGGGGCACAGACCCAGTCGACGAGCCCGAGGTCGAGGGCGCGTGCCGCCTCGAGCCGGGCCGAGGTGGCGAGGATGCGCAGGGCGCGGCGGTCGCCGACGGTGAGCGCGAGGTCGATGCTGCCGCCCCAGGCGGTCGTCACCGCGAGCTGCGCCTGCAGGAAGCCGATCTCGGCGTGCGGAGCGGCGACCCGCAGGTCGCAGGCAACGGCCAGCTCCGCACCGCCGCCGAATGCGTGGCCGTTGAGCGCGGCGATCACCGGCACGGGAAAGGCGCGCACCTGGTCGAGCGCGGCCCGGCCGCGGCGGCTCATGGCGCGTGTGTCGGCCTCCGCGCGTACGGTATCGAGCTCCGCCAGGTCGCCGCCAGCGGCGAAACAGCGGTCGCCGGCACCGGTCAGCACGACGCACTTCAGGCTGGCGTCGTGCGCGTGCCCGGCGAAAGCCGCGCCGATCTCGTCGAGCAGGGCGAGGCTGAGGGCGTTGCGCTTTTCGGGGCGATTGATGGTCAGGCGCAGCACGGCGTCCTGGCGTTCGACGAGCAGTGAGTCGGACATGGCGCGGCTCCTCAGAAGTACAGGCGCATGATGCATTCGGCGACGCAGGCCGGGCGTGACTGGCCTTCGACTTCCACGGTGTACTCCTCGGTCAGCTCGATGCTGTTCTTGACCTCGACCGCATCGAGGATGCGGCAGCGCGCACGGATGCGGCTGCCCGTCGGCACGGCGCCCGGGAAGCGCAGCTTGTTGATGCCGTAGTTGATGATGCTGCGCACGCCCGGGAACAGCGGCCGCGATTCGTCGACGAGCCCGCGCAGGTAGGGGTAGAGCGAGAGCGTGAAATACCCGTGGGCGATCGTTCCGCGGTACGCGGATTCGGCCGCCGCGCGGCGCGGGTCGACGTGGATCCACTGCTGGTCGCGCGTGGCCCTGGCGAAATCGTCGATCATCGGCTGGGTCACGGTCAGCCATTCGCTGACGTGCACCTCAGTGCCTTTCCTGCCCTGCAGGTCGGCGAGCGTTTCGGCCAGTGCCATGGGTCGTCCTCGGGCGTCGGGGTGGGCAGCGGATGCTATCAGATGGCTGTAGCGCGGCGAAATGACGGGTTCTGTTGAACCAAAACGCTGCGCGCCGCGTCGAAAATCCGGGAGCGAGGGCCGCATGCCGGCAGTGCCGAACGGGGCACGGAGGCGAGCCGTGGCGGCGATATAATCGACCGATGCACCGAAATTCACGATTTCCTGCCGGTCACTGCCGTCCGCTCGCGTCGACGGCTGTGGTTGCGCTCGCCATCGTCGTCGCCGGCTGCAGCAACAGCAGCATGAGTTCGGGCGGGTCGAGCGGACCCTCCGTGAGCGTGCCTGGCGGCAGCTCCGGATCGAGCGGGGGTGGAGGCAGTCCATCGGGCGGCGGCTCCCAGGGTGGCGCCAGCGGCGGTGGTTCCGCCGGGGGCGGCGCGGCGGGCAGCAGTGGCGGTGGCGGCCTGCCCGGCATGTCGGGTGGTGGTTCGGCCGGAATGCCGGGTGGCATGCCCGGCGCCGGCGGTATGCCGGGAGGCGGCATGCCCGGCAGCGGGACGGACAGCGGCGGCCAGCCGGGCGGCGAGAAGGGCGGGGGCAGCCAGGCCGGCAGCAATGGCGCGGATGGAACGTCTTCCGGCGACAGCGGCGGTAAGGCTGGCGGCGGCGCCGATACAGCAGCAGGCGCGGGTACCGCCAAAGGCAGCGGCAGCCAAGGGAGCAGCGGTACGGATCCCTACGGCGGCCTGCCGAGTGCGACGGGCGGTGCGGTTGGCGGCAGCGGTGCGGGCGGCGGCGATGCCGAGGCTGTCTTCGATAAATCGCTGGGTGATTTCGACGGCGAGATCGCGCGCGAGCGCGACGCCATGGCCTCGGCCGGCAAGGGCAGCGGCCGCGCCGCCGAAGGTCGCGAGGCGGGTGATGCCGGCGCGGTGCGTTCCGCCGGCGAGAACGCGAGCGGCACGCGCGGCCGTGGTGGCGCGCCCGGCGGTGGCGCCGGTGGCGAGTTCGGTGGCGCCGGCGGCGAACCGGCCGACACGCCGGCCGCCGACAAGGCGGGTGGTGCGAGCGGTGCCCCCGGTGCCGGGCCTGGCGTGCAGGGCGGCGATACCGGCACCGGCGCCGGGACCGGCCCGCAGGACGGCGGCGCCGCGCCCGACATCCCGGACGACATTCCCGTGGACGGCACCGGTGAGGATCAGGTCGCGAAGCAGTTGCGCGAAGCGGCCCTGGCCGAGAAGGATCCGGTGGTGCGCGAGGCTCTGTGGGAGCAGTACCGGCGGCACACGGGGATCCGCAAGTGATGGACGGCATGCGCATGGCCGGGGTGGCGGTGCTGTTCGCGGCGTTCGTCGCCGGCGGCTGTGCAACCTCACGCGGCATCGAGTATGAGCACGTCGAGCTCGCGCGCACCGACCAGGAGATTCCCGCCGCGGAGCTGCTCGACGTCGGCATCGTGCTGTTCGATCCCGGCTTGCCCGAAGGCGAGCCGGACCCGAAGAGCCTGGTGTTCCCCGAGGTGCGCCGCGCCGAGTCGCGCTTCATGCCGTATCACCTGAAGGGGACGCTCGAGGCAAGCGGCTACTGGGGCTCGGTGTGGGTGCTGCCCGAGAAGAGCGACTCCGTGGACGTGCTCGTGTGGGGCCGTATCGACCGTTCCGATGGGCTGGAGGCGAAGGTGCGCGTCGGCGCCTGGGATGCGACCGGGCGTGAGTGGCTCAACAAGACCTACGAGGCACGTTTCCCGGAGAAGGCGTACTCGAAGTACCGCGACCAGACGCAGGATCCCTACCAGACGCTCTACAACGAGATTGCCAACGACCTGCTCGAGGCGCGCCGGCGCCTGCCCGCGAAGGACCTGCAGGCGGTGCGCGACGTGGCCGAGCTGCGCTTCGCCGCGGAGCTGGCGCCGACCGCCTTCGATGGCTACCTGGCGCAGGACCGCAAGGGCCAGTACCGCGTCGCGCGGCTGCCGGCCGCCGACGACCCGATGCTCGCCCGCATGCGCGCCGTGCGCGAACGCGAGTATGCGGTGGTCGACACCATCAACGAGTACTACGCTGGCCTGTACTTCGACCTCGACAAGCCGTACGAGGACTGGCGCCGCGTCTCGCGTGAGGAGACGCTCAAGTACCAGGACCTGCAGCGCTCGGCGATGATCCGCTACCTGCTGGGCGGTGCGGCCATCCTCGCCTCGGTGATGTACGAAGGCAGCGGCGGCGACAATTCCGCCATCACCATGGTCGGCGTCATGGGCGGCATCGAGGGCATCAAGGCGGGGCTCGGCAAATCGGCCGAAGCCGGGATCGCCCGCGAAGGCATCGCCGAGCAGGGCAAGTCGCTGTCTGCCGAGGCTGAGCCGCTGGTGGTCGAGGTCGAGGGCCAGACGCGGCGGCTCACCGGCACGGCGGAAGAGAAATTCAAGGAATGGCGGCAGCTGCTCAAGGAGATCTACGAGAAGGAAACCGGCCTGCCGCCACCGCCCGGTCCTGTCGCCGCTCCGGCGGCGAGTGGCTGATATCGCGCGCGCATGGAGTCGTGGGCGGCGGGACAGGTTCTGGCCGGGCGCTTCCGGCTGATCCGCCCGCTCGGTGCGGGTGCGGCCGGCGAGGTGTGGCTGGCGTGCGCCCTCGCCACCGATCGCGAGGTGGCGCTCAAGCGCAGCGCGGCGGGCACCGATGCGGCGCGGCTGCACGAGGAATACGCCGCCGCGCACCGCCTCGTGCACCCGGGGATCGTGCGGGTCGAGGAATTCGTCGCGGCTGAGCCCGGTTTCCTCGTGCTGCAGGCCGTGCCCGGGGGTGGCACTGCGGCGGCGCTGCGTGGCGCGGGCTTCCGCGACATACTCGCCGCCCTGCTGCCCGTGGCCGAGGCGCTCGAGCATGCGCACCGCCAGGGCGTGATCCACCGCGACCTGAAGGCATCCAACGTGCTGCGCACCCCCGACGGTCGCTGCCTCGTCGCCGACTTCGGCGTGGCGCTGGCCGGCGGTGGCGGCTCGCTGCCCGGGATGAGTCCGCAGCAGCTTGCCGGCGCCGCGCCGCAACCGGCCGACGACGTCTATGCCTTCGGTGCCCTGCTCTGTGACCTGCTCACCGGGCAGCCGCTGTTCCACCCGCAGCCCGACGCGCAGCGCATCCGCGAGGAAATTCCGGCGTTGCCATCGACCGACCTCGCGGGCACGCCGCTGCCCGCCCCGCTGCGCCAGCTGCTTGCGGCCCTGCTGGCCAAGGAGTCGGCGGCGCGTCCGGCGGGGATGGCGGCGGTGCGCGGTGCGATCGAAGCCATCCTGGAGGAGCAGCGTGCGACCGAGCCGGACGTGATCCGGCCGCTCGAACGGGCGCGTGCCGCGGGCAGCGCCACGACACCGCCCGGACCGCGCCGCGAGCGGCACGGCCTGCCGGCGCGGGTGGTGGCGGCAGCGCTCGCCGTGCTCGTCGCCGTCGCGCTGGCGGTGGTGTTTTTCCTGCCCGGCTGGGTGCGTGAGCGCGGCCCGGCACCGCGCGCAGTGCCGCCGCCGGCCCCGGCCCCGGTCACGGCTGCGGTCACCGGGAGCGCCCCGCCTGCGGTACCGCAGGCCGAGCTCGACGCGGCACTCGGCGAGTTCCTCGCTGCCGACGAGGCGGCACAGGCCCGGCATGCCGAGCGCTGGGCCGGGTCCGACTGGGCGCGGTTGCGGACCGCGGCGTCCGCGGCCGATGCCGCTTATCGCGCCCGTGATGGTGTCGCTGCGCTCGCCGGCTACCGCGAAGCTACCGCGCTGGCTCGCGCGCTCGAGGCCCGCGCGCCTGCGGAGCACGCTGCGGCGCTGCGCGAGGGTGAGGCGGCGCTGATTGCCGCTGACCAGCCGCGCGCCATCGCGGCATTCGAGCGTGCGCTCGCGGTGATGCCGGACGATGCGGCGGCGCGGGTCGGTCTCGAACGTGCGCGCCGGCTCGACCAGGTGCTCGCCCTGATGGGTGAGGCCGCCGCTGCCGAGGCGGCCGGCGACCGGGCCGGCGCCCTGCAGCGTTACCGGCAGGCCGCGGCGCTCGACCCGGCCTGGTCTCCTGCCTCGGCCGGAGTCACGCGCCTGGAGCAGGCCGCGGCCCGTGACAGCTACGAGACCGGCATGGCGCGCGGTCTGGCCGCGCATGCAGCCGGCGACCTGGCTGGCGCACGCGCGGCGTTCAAGGCGGCGCTCGGTGTACGTCCGGGTGATGCTGCCGCGCGCGCTGCCCTGGCGCAGGTCGAGGCCGACCAGCAGGGAATACACCTCGCGGCGCAGCAGGCGCAGGCGCTGGCGCTCGAACAGGCCGAGCGCTGGGCCGAAGCGCTCGCTGCATGGGAGGCGTTGCTCGCCGAGAACGGCACGCTGGCCACCGCGCAGGCGGGCCGCGAGCGCACCCGCGCGCGTGCCACGCTCGACGAGCGCCTGCGCCGTGAACTCGGCAATGCCGATCGCTTCAACGACGATGCCGTGCTCGCCGGTGCGCGTACGGTGCTGGCGGGTGCACAGGCCGTTGCCGCGCCGGGTCCCGTGTTGCGCCGGCAGGTCGCCGAACTCGAGGCGCTGCTGGCGGTGGCCGTGGTGCCGGTCGTGGTTACGCTCGAGTCGGACAATCTCACGCAGGTGACGCTGTTCAAGGTCGGCCGCCTCGGGGCCTTCGCCAGCCGCACGCTGGAACTGCGGCCGGGTGCGTATACTGCCGTCGGCAGCCGCGCCGGCTACCGCGATGTGCGCCGCACGTTCCGCGTCGTGCCGGGCGGCACAGCGAGCGTGGTGGTGCGCTGCGAGGAGCCGATTTGACCCGACCACTGATCATCGGCTCGCCGGCGGGCGAGCGCCGGCTGCTGCCCGCGCAGCTGCCGCTGCGCATCGGCAGCGGGCCGGGCGCCGACCTGCGGGTACCCGGGCCGGTCACCGGCACGACGCTCGGTCTCGTCAGCAGCCTCGATGACCGGCTCCTGCTGCAGGCTACCGGCGAGCAGGGCGGACCGGCACTCACGGTCAACGGCGAACCGGTGACCGCCACGCGCTGGCTCACCGACGGCGATGCGATCACGGCTGGCGCGTTGCGCGTGGAATGCCACTTCGACACCGAGGCGCTGCGCCTGTCGGTGGCGTACACCGACACCGAGTACGCCACGCTGCCGCCGGTCGGCGCACAGGCCACCGCACGCGCCACGCCTATCGCCCCGGTGCGCCGGGAAGCCGTGGGCCGTTCCGGACGACGCCGCTGGCCGTGGCTGTTCTATGGCGCGCTCGGACTGCTCGCCGTGCTGGCGCTGTGGGTGTTCACGGCGCGCGTGGTGCAGGTCGAGGTGGAACCGGCGGACGCCACGGTTGTGCTGGATGGCCGCTGGCCGGCAGCGCACGTCGGCACGAGTTTCCTGATGCGCCCGGGTGCCTACGAGCTGCGCATCACGGCACCCGGCTATGCGCCGATGACGCAGGCGATCGAAGTCGGCGCCGAGCCGCGCCAGCGACTGCAGTACCGCCTGGCTCCGCTGCCAGGGCGGCTCGCCCTCGAGGTCGCGCCCGGGCTCGAACCCGCGCTCGTCGCGGATGGTCAGGCAGTGGCGCGCGCTGCCGACGGCACCTGGCGGCTGGCTGCCGGCGAGCGTGCGCTGGAGATCAGCGCGCCGCGCCACCTGCCGTTGCGCACGAGCGTCGTCATCGAGGGCCGCGACCGGCTGCAGCACCTGCCGGTGCAGCTCACTCCGAACTGGGCCGATGTCGTCGTCAGCTCGGAGCCGGCGGGCGCGGCGATCCGTGTCGGTGGCGAAACACTCGGCACGACACCGGCCACGGTGCCCGTGACGGCAGGCACGGCCGACCTCGAACTGCACCTCGAAGGCCACCGGACCTGGCGCCAGTCGCTCACGGTGCGCGCCGGCGAGCGGCGCGAGCTGCCACCGATCCGCCTGCAGGCCGTCGACGCCCTGCTGCACGTGAGCAGCACGCCGCCTGGTGCGGCGGTCACGATCGACGGACGCTTCCGTGGCACCACGCCGCTCGAGGTGGAGATCGGTGCGGCGCGTGCGCATGCGGTCGCCATCGCTCGGCCCGGCTACGAGACGGCGACGCGCAGCATCACCGTCGAGCGGCGCGGCACCGGGGCGCTGGCCGTCACACTCGAGCCGCGGCTCGGTGCAGTGCGCATCGAGGCCGAACCCGCGGATGCCGAGCTGTGGGTCGATGGTGTGCGGCGCGGGCCGGCGAATCAGGAGCTGACGTTGCCGGCGGTGGAGCACGTTCTCGAGGTCCGTCGCAGCGGGTTGGTCACGTTCACGACCCGTGTCACGCCGCGGCCCGGCCTGCCGCAGCTGGTGCGGGCGCAGCTGCTGACGTCGCAACAGGCCGCGCTGGCGGCAACTCCGAAGACGCTGACGACGAAACAGGGGGCGACGCTGCGGCTGGTCGAGCCCGGCCGCTTCGAGACCGGAGCGCCGCGCCGCGAGCAGGGGCGTCGCCCCAACGAGGTCCAGCATCCGGTCCGCCTGACGCAGCGCTATTACCTCGGCACGCGCGAGGTGACGAATCGCGAGTACCGGGAATTCCGCCCGAACCACAGCTCGGGTGCCGAGAAGTACCGCGACCTGGCCGGCGCGGAACACCCGGCGGTGATGCTCGCCTGGGAGGACGCGGTCGCGTACTGCAACTGGCTGAGCGACCGCGAAGGACTCGCCCCGGCCTACATCCTTCAGGACGGCCGGCTGCGGCTGGTCGAGCCGCGGACCGGCGGCTACCGGCTGCCGACCGAGGCGGAGTGGGAGTGGGCTGCCCGTTACAATGGCGGCGGTGGTGCGCGCCGCTATCCCTGGGGCGAGCAGATGCCGCCGGGGCCGGGCGCGGGCAACTACGCCGACCAGTCGGCGAAAGGAATCGTGGCCAACGTGCTCAGCGCCTACGACGACGGCTTCCCGGTGACCGCGCCGGTCGGATCCTTTCCGGCGAGTCCGTTCGGGCTCTACGACATCGGCGGCAACGTCGCCGAGTGGGTGCACGATCTCTACACGGTCCCGCCGCCCGGTGTCGAGGTCGTCGACCCGGTTGGGCCGGTGACAGGGCAGTACCATGTGATCCGCGGGTCCGGCTGGCGGCACGCGAGCATCGCCGAACTGCGGTTTGCGTACCGCGATTTCGGCGACCAGGGTCGCCTCGACGTCGGCTTGCGGCTGGCCCGCAGTGCCGAGTAGGGGAGGCGGACGATGGAGTTGGTGAAGGTGGCGCTGGTGGCGATGGCCGGTCTCGGCTCGACCTGGGTGGCGCGTACCACGACCGATGCCCTGTTCGGCCCACCCGCTGCCACCGTGAGGGCGACAGCCCTGGCGCAGGCCGCACCGGGTGCTCCCGGAGGCGCGACCACGCCGGCCCCGGACCCGGCACCGGCTGCATCACCGCCCGCCGTCCCGCAGCTGACGCCCGAGGAAATGGCCGAGGAACTACGTCGCGCCCAGGCCGAGCTCGCCGGCAAGCCCGGTGGTGACCCCGAGGAATTCCGGGCCACGCGGCCGCTCGCGGCCGATCTCGCCATCGCCCTGCCATCCGACATGTGAAGCCCGCCGAGAACCATCGCATGGACAAGACCTTCTCCCGCGAATTCGTGTTCCAGCTGTTCGCA
This sequence comes from Pseudomonadota bacterium, assembly GCA_963205295.1. GTDB lineage: Bacteria > Pseudomonadota > Gammaproteobacteria > Steroidobacterales > QUBU01. The sequence continues at coordinate 11,425 of CAUJIY010000084.1, read as the reverse complement.
CTGCTGATCGCGGTGATCCTGGTGCATGGCATCTACGTCGCCATCGTCTGGCCCAACGCCGAGGCGGTGCTGGTCGAGCAGCGCGCGATGATGCAGCAGGACCCGGAGTACGTCGCCGAGCCGTCGCTCTACGTGATCGTCAAGGACTACGAGCAGGAGTCCTGCTTCGTGCTCATGCTCTGGTGCCTCGCCATCATCGGCTACAAGGGCTGGGCGACGGTGCGCGAGCGGCGCCTGTTCGAGCTGGCGCTGGTGCCGATCGCCGAGGGTGTGCGCGTGCTGCCCGAGGACACGCGCGAATACACCCGTCAGCTGCAGACGCTCGGCGAGGTCGAGCGCGGCATGCTGCTGCCGCGTGCGCTCATGAACGCGCTGGTGCGCTTCGGCGCCACCCGCAACGTGCAGGATGTCGCGGCTGCCACGCACCAGCTCGCCGCGTCGGAGGCCGAGCGCATGGAATCCGAGCTCTCCATGGTCCGTTACATCCTCTGGGCCATCCCGGCGATCGGCTTCATCGGCACCGTGCGCGGCATCGGCCTCGCACTCGGCATGGCGCACCGCGCCGTCGAGGGCGATGTCAGCGGCGTCACCGAGAACCTCGGCACGGCGTTCAACTCGACGCTGATCGCCCTGCTTATCAGCATCCCGCTGATGTTCCTCGTCCACCAGCTGCAGCTGATGCAGGAGCGGCTGGTGTTCGACGCCGAGACCTATACCGACGATCACCTGATCCGCCACCTGCACACCCACTGACGCCAGGGCTCCGGCAGGCACACCCATGGGCAGCGCGGCGATCGACCTCGACGATGCGGGGCTGGTGATCGCCCGCGACGACGGCGTCGAGGACGCCGGTCCCGGCTACGCTGCAAGCCTCGACGGCGTACTGCGCTTCGGCGCCGAAGCCGCCGCGGCAGCGACGCTCCAGCCGCGGCTGGTGCAGCGGCGCTACTGGCTTGATCTTGCCGACCGGCCGCTGCCGGCGCCGCTCGGCGACTGTCGCACATCGGCCGACCTCGCCCAGCGGCACCTGCAGGCGCTGTGGGCGCGTTGTGCGGGCGCCGACAGCGCCGTGCTCGCGGTCATGCCGGGCTGGTCGACGGCGCAGCTCGCCCTGCTCCTCGGCATCGCGCGCGACGCCGGGGTGCCGGTCACGGCACTGGTCGACGCCGCTGTCGCCGCCAGCCGCCGGCCGTGGCCGGGTCGCACGCTGTGGCACCTGCACGCCGGTCTGCACACGGCCGCGCTCACCCGCATCGGACAGGAGGGTGGCGCCACGCTCGGCGAGCGGATCGCCATCGAGCGGCTCGGTGTCGAGCTGCTCGCGCGCGGTTCTGCCGAATTCCTCGCCCGGCGGTTCGTCGCCTGCTCGCGCTTCGACCCCCTGCACGATGCGCGTACCGAGCAGCAGCTGCGCACGGCGATGCCGCAATGGCTGGCAGCCGCCGCGCGCAGCGAGCGCGTGGATCTCGCGCTCGAGCACGGCGGGCATCGCTTCGAGGCCTCGCTCGAGGCCGCCGGGTTGCGCGCGCACGTGGCGCAACTGATCGAGCCACTGACGCAACGGCTGCGCACGCTGCTGTCGCCGCGCGAGCCGGCCGTGCTGCAGGTGCAGGCCCGGCTCGCGGAGTACCCGGGCGTCATGGAAGCGCTGCTGCGCCTGCCGGCATGCACCGTGGTGCTGCTGGAGCCAGCCGCCGCAGCCCGCGGCGCCTTGCGCGCGACGGGCGCAACGCCTGGGGGCGACGGCGTGCGCCTGACCACGGCGCTGCCCTGGGACCAGCCGGCCGACGACAGCCTGCCGGCACCGGCCGGCGCGTCGTCCCTCGTGCCGACGCACGTGACCTTCGAGGGGCGCGCGTGGCGGCTGTCGGCGCAGCCGTTCGTCATCGGCACCGACATCGGCGGGACCACCCATGGCCTGCAGCTCGGCCCGGGAACACAGGCCGTGTCCCGCCGCCACTGCACCATCCAGGTCGAGGATGGCCGGGCGATGGTGCACGACCAGAGCCGCTACGGCACGCGGCTCAACGGCCACCCGGTGGCCGGCTCGGCCGTGCTGCAGGCTGGTGACGTGCTCGCTATCGGCACGCCAGCGCGCGAGCTGACGCTGCTCGCCGAGGTGGCGGATGGCCCGTAGAAAGCGCAAGTTCGACGTCTTCAGCCTGTCGTTCCTCGACTGCATGTGCTGCGGCTTCGGGGCGGTGGTGCTGCTGCTGGTGATCATCAACTCGCAGGTTGCCGTGCGCGCCGAGCAGACCGCGGTCGAGTCGCAGGCCGAGACCAGCCGCATCGAGGAGGAGGTGCTCGACGGGCGCAAGCACCTCGTGCGGTTGCGCAACAGCGTCGCGCAGGAGCGTGAACGCCGCGCGATCGTCACTGCCGAGGCGCAGCGCATCGAGGCGCTGCTCGAGCGGCTGCGGCGCGAACTGGCCGCGACCGACGGCGACACCGTGGCGCGCAAGGAGAGCGTGGAGAAGCTGCGTGCCGACATCCGCCAGCTCGAAGAAGCGAACCGGCGCCTCGCGGCCCGCGCGGCAGCGGAGCAGCCAAAGTCCGGCGAGCGCATCCGCACCTTCGTCGGCGACGGCAACCGCCAGTATCTCACCGGCATCCGCATGGGCGGCTCGCACGTGCTGATCCTGCTCGATGCCTCGGCGAGCATGCTGGGGCGGACCTATGTCAACGTGGTGCGTTTCCGCAGCATGCCCGACGAGCGCAAGCGCCGCGCCCCGAAGTGGCAGCAGGCGGTGAAGACCGTGGACTGGCTCACCGCGCAGATCCGCCCGGGCACGAAGGTGCAGATCTACACCTTCGACGAGCGCGCACGCAGCGCGGTCGCCGGCACCGATGGCCAGTGGATCACCGTCCGGGACGGCGCCACGCTCGACGCCGCTATCCGCAACCTGCGCCAGGTCGTGCCCGGCAAGGGCACGAGCCTGATCAACGCCTTTGCCGTGATCGGCACGCTCGAGCCGCGGCCCGACAACGTCTTCCTGATCACCGACGGGCTGCCGACGCAGGGCGAGAAGGCGCCGGCCGAGGTCGAGGACGTCCGGGCGGACCGCAGGGTGAAGTACATGGTCGATGCGGTGCGTTCGCTGCCGCGCCGGATCCCGGTCAACGTCATGCTGCTGCCGATGGACGGTGATCCGGCCGCGGCCGGCTACTTCTGGGAGCTGGCGGTAGCGAGCGGCGGTTCGCTGCTCACGCCGTCGCGGGACTGGCCCTGATGGTGCGCCGGCGCGAAATCGAGGTCTTCAGCCTGTCCTTCCTGGATGCGATCTGCTGCGGCTTCGGCGCGGTGATCATGCTGCTCGTGCTGAACAAGGCGGGGGAGCCGGGCATCATCGAGCAGGCGAGGGTCGACCGTCGCGAACTGGTCGCCGCGCTCGAGCGTGAACTCGCCGAGATCCGCGGCGAAACCGTGGTGCTCGAGCGCGACATGACGGCCGTCGAGGCCGAGCTCGCGGCAGGCCGCAGCCTGCTCGCCCGCCTGCAGGGCGATCTCAGCCGGATCCGCGGCCAGTTCGCGGCGAGCCGGGAGGAGGGCGTGTCGGCCGAGCAGCGCGGCGAACTGCTCGCCGCACGCCAGAAGCTCACCGACGAGATGCGTCGCCTCCTCGACGACTACCAGCCACCCGCGGAGGACAATCCGGTCGGCGGCATCCCCGTCGACAGCGAGTACATCCTCTTCGTCATCGATACCTCGGGCAGCATGTTCCAGGGCCCGTGGCAGCTCGTCCTGCGCAAGATCTCCGAGACGCTGAAGGTCTATCCGCGCGTCAAGGGCATCCAGGTGCTCAACGACGAAGGCAAGTACATGTTCCCGAGTTTTGCCGGCAAATGGATCCCCGACTCCCCCGGCACGCGCCAGCGCATCGTCAGCACGCTCGCGGGCTGGAACCCGTACAGCGATTCGAGTCCCGTGGAAGGCATCGCCGAGGCCATCAACACCTTCTACGAACCCGGCAAGCCGATGAGCATCTACGTCTTCGGCGACGATTTCCCCACCGGGCAGGTCGAGGCCGTGGCCCGCTACGTCGAGCGCATCAACCAGGCCGACGAACACGGCAACCGCCTGGTGCGCATCCACGGCGTCGGTTTTCCGACCCAGCTCGCCGGCGGACGCATGGGCAATGCGGTACGCTTCGCCAACCTGATGCGCACGCTCTGCGAGCGCAACGGCGGCACCTTCGTGGCGCTGGCGACCCTGAACTGAAAGCGGTCCATGGAACACACGACCGATCCCCCGCGGCAGCTCGCCCTGCTGGCCCTCGGCGTGGTCTTCGGCGACATCGGCACGAGCCCGCTGTATGCGTTCCGCACCGCACTGGCCATCGCCCCGGAGATGGCGCAGGAGGCCAACGTGCTCGGCATCCTGTCGCTGCTGATCTGGACGCTGGTCGTGGTGGTGTGCATCAAGTACGTCGCGATCGTGCTCAATGCCGACAATCGCGGGGAGGGCGGCGTGCTGGTGCTGTCCACCCTCGTGTTGGCCGGGCGGGTACCGGCCGGGCGGGCCGTCATCGGCATCCTCGGCATGGTGGGTGCCGCCCTGTTCTTCGCCGACGGGGCGATTACCCCGGCCATCTCGGTGCTCAGCGCCGTCGAGGGACTGACCGTCACCCGGCCGGCGCTCGAGCCGCTGGTCGTCCCGGTGACACTGGTCATCCTGGTGGCCCTGTTTCGCATCCAGTCGCACGGCACGGCGCGGATCGGCCGGTTGTTCGGGCCGGTCATGCTCGTCTGGTTCGCGGTCATGGGGCTGCTCGGCATCATCGCCATCGCACGCTACCCGGCGGTGCTGGCGGCGCTGTCGCCAGTCCACGCTGCCGGGTTCGTGAGCCACAACGGCGGCTACGGGCTGGCAGTCGTCGCCGCGGTGTTCCTGGCGGTCACGGGCGGCGAGGCGCTGTTCGCCGACCTCGGTCACTTCGGCAAGCTGCCGATCCGTCTCGCCTGGTACGCGGTGGTGTTGCCGGCGCTGGTGCTGAATTACCTGGGCCAGGGTGCCGAGGTGCTCGCCGATGCGACGGCCGCGGCGAACCCGTTCTTTCACCTGGCACCGTCCTGGGGGCTGCCCCTGCTGGTCGTGCTGGCCACGGCAGCGACCGTGATTGCCTCCCAGGCGGTGATCTCCGGCGCCTTCTCGGTCGTCTACCAGGCGGTGCGCCTCAGCTACATCCCGCGGCTCGCCGTGCATCATTCCTCGGAGCAGAGCATGGGCCAGGTGTTCGTGCCGGCGGCCAACGCCGTGCTTGCCATCGGCACCGTGCTCCTCGTGATCGGCTTCGGCAGTTCCGGTGCCCTGGCGGGGGCCTACGGCATCGCCATCTCGCTCGCCATGGCGATCGACACGGTCCTGATCGTCTACTGGCTGCTGCAGCGGGATTCGACCCTCAATCGCCTGCTGCTCGGGGTCATGGCCGGCATACTCGTCGTGGATGCGGTGTTCTGCTTCGGCAACCTGCAGAAGCTCTTCGACGGCGGCTGGGTGCCGGCGCTGATCGCGGCGGCACTCTTCGCGCTGATGAACACCTGGACGCGCGGACGGGTGATGGTGGCGCAGCAGATCGCCCGCGAACGCCACTCGGTGTTCGACCTGCGCCAGCGCCTCGAGCGCGAGCCGCCGACCCGGGCACCGGGTACGGCCGTGTTCCTCGCCAGCAATCCCGAAGGGATCCCGCGTGCGCTCTGGCACAACCTGCAGTTCAACAACGTGCTGCACGAACGGGTCATCCTGCTGACGATGCTCACGGCCGAGGTGCCGCGCGTGCCGGCATACCAGCGGCTGGAGACCGCGGAGGTGTTGCCCGGGATCACCCGGGTCGTGGCCCGCCACGGCTTCATGGAGACGCCGGTCGTGAACGACATCCTCTACCAGGCTTCGCGCCTGGGTGTCCCCTACCGGCCGACCGATGCCATCTTCTTCGTCGGCGCCGAGTCCGTGTTCTTCGGCAAGTCGCGGTTGCGTGGCTGGGAGCAGCGCCTGTTCGGCTTCCTGATGCGCAACTCCCGGCGTGCCGCCGGTTTCTATTCCGTGCCCGAGTCGCGGCTGGTCGAGTTCGGGACCCATATCGGCGTGTGAGCCGCGTGCCGGGCCGCGGTCGACCCCCGTGCCGGCCGGGGTGCCGGAGCGCTGCCAGCCATGACTGTTCCCCGGTCCGTCCGGGCCGCCCCTGCGCGACGTATGCTGGGGCCTCTGCCGCTCCCCGGAGGTCCAATCCATGACGACGCCCCCCGACCTCACCCGCAAGCGCTGCACACCCTGCGAAGGCGGCGTGCCGGCCCTGTCTCCCGCCGGCGTGCGCGAACTGCTGCGCGCCCTCGATCCCGCCTGGCAGGTCGCGGCCGACGGCCGCTCGATCGCCCGCAGCTTCGCCTTCGACAGCTACGCGCGCACGATCGGCTTCGTCAACGCCATCGCCTGGATTGCGGAGTCCGAAGGCCACCACCCCGACCTCGAGGTCGGCTACGGGCGCTGCCGCGTGGTCTGGTCGACCCACGCGGTCGGCGGGCTGACGGAGAACGACTTCATCTGCGCCGCCAGGGTCGACCGGCTGGGTGCCGCCTGAGCCTGGCCGCCGGCCGCTCCCGGCCCCGGCTGCGGACCCGGGCCCGGGCTTGGTAAGCTTGCGCTCCTGTCCAGTCCTGCAGGGGGAGACCTCGCCATGATCCGTTCCTTCCGCCACTGCGTCGTCGCCGGCGTGGCCGCTCTGGTCACCGCTACGGCGGGCGCCGCCGACCTGAAGCTCGAGACGCCACGCGACAACCTGGTCGCTCTGCGCAAGATCCAGTGCTCGCTGAAGGACGGCGAGGCCGTGACCTGGTACTGGAACGGCTACGCGTACAGCCGCGTGCCGGGCGAGCCCGACCGGCAGCTGTTCGCGGTCGAGGGCATGAACATCCGCCAGTGCGGTCCGCTCGGCACCGCCACGGACGGCAGCTTCAAGATGACCACCCGTGAGCTGCTGATCTACAAGGACCCGAAGACCGGCGAGGTGCTGCGTACCTGGGCCAATCCCTGGACGGGCAAGGAAGTGAAGGTCCTGCACGTCGCCAACGATCCGGTGAACCAGCGCCTCGGCGCCACGGACCGAGCCGGGCGGCCGTTCAGGCTGCCGCTGGTCATCAACGGCAACCAGTGGTGGCTGACTTCGACGGTGCCGCTGTTCTACAGGAACCCGCTCGCCGGCGACTATCAGGACTACATCGGTGGCAAGTACCACGCCACCGAGATGTTCAATTTCTTCGGCGACGTCGACCAGCTCGCCAACCCGCGCCGCTCCTCGGTCGACGCGCGGGTCGGCTGGGTGCGCATGTCCGACTGGCTGCCGTGGATGGAGATGGGCGGGCGCGCCGGGCTCATCTACTTCAGCACCGCCGGGCGGCGCCTCGACCGCTTCGAGGACCTCTCCGAGACGATGCAGGCGGAGATCCGCATCAACTATCCGGACTACGCCGCGCCGCCGCCGCTCGACGACGAACGCCCGAACGAGACCAGCTGGACGTACTTCCGCAAGGTCACGCCGGTCACGCCATGACGACGGGCGGTGCGGGGCTGGCGGTGCGCAACCCGCGCACCGGCGTGAACGACTACGTCGTGCACCCGCCCGACGCGGCGGCGCTCGAGGCGCTGGCCGCGCGCCTGCGCAGCGCGCAGCCGGCCTGGGCTGCCGCCGGCGTGGCGCACCGTACCGACGTGCTGCGCCGCTGGTGCGCCGGGCTCGCGGCCGCGCCCCAGGCGTTTCTCGCAGCGTTGTCGACGGACACCGGACGCTACGCGCTCGCGCTGAATGAACTTGCCGTGCTGCGCGGCGCGATCGAGGGCAATGCGGCGCTGGCCGCGCAGCTGCTGGCGCCGGCTGCCGAGCGCGCCTCTGCGGCGCCGGGGATTGCGATCGACACGCAGCTGGTCCCGTATGCGCTCGTCGGCGTCATCAGCCCGTGGAATTTCCCGTTCCTCCTGTCGGTGCTCGACACCGTGCCGGCGCTGATGGCCGGCTGTGCCGTGCTCGTCAAGCCGAGCGAAGTCACGCCGCGCTTCATCCGCCCCCTGATGGAGTCGATCGCGCGTGTGCCCGAACTCGCTGCGGTGCTCGCCTTCGTCGAGGGTGACGGCCGCACCGGGGCGCAGCTGATCGGCCACTCGGACATCGTCTGCTTCACCGGCAGCGTCGCCACCGGGCGCAAGGTTGCCGAGGCCTGCGCCGGGCGGTTCATCCCGGCCTGCCTCGAACTCGGCGGCAAGGACCCGGCGATCGTGCTCGCTTCCGCCGACCCGGTGCGCGCCGCCGAGGTGGTGCTGCGCGCCTCGGTGCAGGCGACCGGCCAGGCCTGCCAGTCGATCGAGCGCGTCTATGTGGACCGGCGCATCCACGACCGTTTCCTCGAGGTGCTGGTCGACCGCGCCCGGCAGGTCACGCTGAATTACCCCGACATCCACCGTGGCCAGATCGGGCCGCTGATCTTCGCGCGCCAGGCGGAGATCATCGCCGCCCAGCTCGACGAGGCGCGTGCCGGCGGCGCGCGTGTGCTCGCCGGCGGTGCGATCGAGCGCCACGGTGGCGGCTGCTGGCTGCGCCCGACCGTGGTCACCGGTGTCACGCCACGCATGAAACTCATGGCCGAGGAGACGTTCGGCCCGGTGATCCCCGTAGTGCCGTTCGATGACGTTGCCGAGGCTGTCGCGCTTGCCAACGACTCGGAATTTGGTCTCTCCGCCGCCGTTTTCGGCGCGGAAGCCGAGGCGCGGGCCGTGGCCGCGCAGCTCGAGGTCGGCGCCGTCAGCATCAACGACGGCGGTCTGACCACCGAGGCCTGGGACGCCGAGAAGAACTCGTTCCGCCTCTCCGGCATGGGGCCCTCGCGCATGGGACCATCCGGCCTGCTGCGCTTCACCCGCAGGCGCGCGCTCCTCATCCGGCGCGGGCGTGCGAAGGACATCGGGGATTTCGAGGAAGCACGCGCGGCGCCGCACGGCCATTGACGACAAGAACGCCGCCAGAGTGCGAGGGCAAGGCAACCCACTGAGCCTTGGGACCGATTTTCCATAACGCTGCCTCACCCATTTGGGCGATTGACGGCCGGGTGAATAGGGGCGTATTAAGAAACAAATGGACCTCGGCCAATGGCCGGGCGAGAACCGGGGGAGGAAGCCGATCATGCAGCGGGTGTTCTGGGGGATGGCGCTGTCGGCGCTGATCGCAGGGTCTGCGCACGCCGCACTGCTCAGTCGCGCCGGCGGACAGGCGTACTACGACGATGTGCTGAACATCACCTGGCTGGCTGACGCGAATTACGCCAGGACGTCCGGATATGACAGCGATGGCAAGATGGACTGGTCGACGGCGCAGGCATGGATCGCGTCGCTGAACGGCGCCAGTCACCTCGGCGTGAGTGACTGGCGGCTGTCCACGGTGACGGACACCGGGACACCGGGCTGCAACTCGGCCTACACCGGCACGGACTGCGGCTGGAACGTCGACCTGACGACGGGTGAGATGGCCCACCTGAACTACAGCACGCTGGGCAATGTGGGTTACTACGACATTTTCGGCGTGGGTCCGCAACCCGGCTGGGGTCCGCCGAATCAAGGGCCATTCTCGAACGTCCAGGCCAATGTGTACTGGTCGGGTACTGTCTATGCGCCTTTTTCCGGTTACGCCTGGACTTTCAATTTCTACCTCGGTAACCAGAATGCCAACGACAAGACCACCGCCTACTACGCGTGGGCGGTGCGCCCAGGCGATATCGTGCCGGTGCCGACCGCGATGTGGCTGTTCGGTTCGGCGCTGGGCGTAACGGGGCTCCTGCGACGCAGGGTACGCGCCAGGGCATAGTTTCACGTCCTGCGGCCCCGGCCTGGCAGGTCGGGACGTTAGGGACTTCGAGACCCTCGAGGATCCAGAGAAGGCGTCGACCCGCAGGTGCCTCTACAATGGCATCGACCTGCGCTGGATCGATATCGAGATGAGCCGAACGACGACCCCGACGCCGGGCTGGCACCTGTTCGTGCCGAAGCTCGTGACCACGCTGCGCCTCGGTTATGGCCTGGCGGACGCCCGCCAGGACATCGTCGCCGGCCTGACGGTGGCCATCGTGGCGCTGCCACTCGCCATGGCCCTGGCCATTGCTTCGGGCACCACGCCCGACAAAGGCCTTGTGACGGCGGTGGTGGCGGGTTTCCTGATCTCGGCGCTCGGTGGCAGCCGCTTCCAGATCGGCGGGCCGACCGGGGCCTTCGTCGTCGTCGTCTTCAACGTCATCGCGAGCCACGGCTACGACGGACTGGTGCTGGCGACGCTCATGGCCGGCGCCATGCTGATCGTCGCGGGCCTGGCCCGCGTCGGCACCTGGATCAAGTACATCCCGGAACCGGTGGTCGTCGGGTTCACCGCGGGCATTGCCGTCATCATCTTCACCAGCCAGATCCGCGACCTGTTCGGGCTGGACGTCGGCACCGTGCCGGCGGAGTTCTTCGAGAAGCTCGGCGTCTTCTGGGCGGCACGCGCCAGCGTCGATGTGTGGAGTGTGCTGATTGCAGGCGCAGCGCTGGCGGTGATCCTGCTCCTGCGTCGCCACGCGCCGCGCGCACCCGGCCTGCTGCTCGCCGTGGTCGGCGCGGCACTGGTCACGGCCCTCGCGGGGCTGCCCGTGGACACCATCGGTTCGCGCTTCGGCGGCATTCCGTCGGGGCTGCCGGCCCCGTCGTGGCCTGCCGTGTCCTGGCCGCGCCTGCGCGAGCTGCTGCCGAGCGCGTTCACCATCGCCTTCCTCGCCGGCGTGGAGTCGCTGCTCTCGGCCGTGGTAGCCGACGGCATGACCGGGCGACGCCACCGCTCGAACTGCGAGCTGGTCGCGCAGGGCGTGGCGAACGCCGCCTCGGCGCTGTTCGGCGGGCTACCAGCCACGGGCGCGATCGCCCGCACAGCCACCAGCATCCGCGCCGGGGCCCGTTCGCCCGTGGCCGGCATGATGCACGCGGTGTTCCTGCTGCTGTTCATGCTGCTGTTCGCGCCGCTGGCAGCCTGGGTGCCGATGGCGAGCCTCGCCGCGGTGCTGGTCATGGTGGCGTGGAACATGGCCGAGGTGCATCGCTTCCGCTACCTGCTGCAGGGTCCGCACGGCGATCGCGTGGTGCTGCTCACCACCTTCGCGTTGACGGTGGTGGTCGATCTGACGGTGGCGATCGAAGTCGGGGTGGTCCTGGCCTCGATCCTGTTCATGCACCGGATGAGCGAGGTCGGTGCCATCGGTGCCGACCATGCGGGCGTTGCGGCCGGCATCGAGGAGGACCAGGACGATTTCGCGCGGCCGCGCACGGACGTCTATACGCAGCGCGACGACCTGCCCGCCGGAGTGGAGGTGTTCCAGCTGCGCGGGCCGCTGTTCTTCGGCGTGGCGAGCCGGCTGGCGGACGTCG